>VBLM01000601.1 GCA_005879095.1 Deltaproteobacteria bacterium | reverse complement strand
ACGCAAGCGCGAAGATGAACGCGAGCAGCGCGACTTTCGGCGCCACGTCGCTCATCAACTGCACCATCCCGAACGTCGCCTTGCGCACGCGAACGCGTCCGCCGCCGGCGATCGGCGCCTCGGCCGACACGCGCGCCACCTCCGGATTGGCCTCGCCTGACTCGAGCACCACGTTCCCTTGAGCGTCGAGCACCGCCACGTCGGTGTCGATGGCGCTGTGGGTGAAGGCCTGCAACACCGGCCGCAGCGACTCGCGCGGAACGCGGGCGGCCAGCTCGGCGACGGCGCGCGCCTCGTCCTCGGCGGCGCGGGTGGCAAAGAGCGAAGCGCGCGCGGTGAAGCGATCGATGACGATCACCGCGAACATCGCGCTCAGGATCAGCGTCGTCGCGGCCAGCGGAATGAATACTTGCAAACGCAACGAAAGACCGGTGCGCCGCGCCTCGAGCAGCCGGGCGGCGAACGCCGCCATTCCGATCAGGAACAGCACCGCGAGCGCGAGAAGGAGCTCGTTCCTACCCATCGCGCAGACGGTAGCCGACGCCGCGCACCGTCTCCAGCACGCGCGGGTCGCCGCCCGCCTCCTCGATCTTGCGGCGCAACGCCTTGATGTGCACGTCCACAGTGCGGTCGCCGACGACCACGTCGCTGCCCCAGACCGCGTCGAGCAGCTGGCTGCGCTCGAAGACGCGTCCGGGGCTGCGCAAGAACGCCGCCAATAAATTGAACTCGGTGCGCGAAAGCGCGAGCTCGCGCGAGGCGACCGCGGCCTTGCGCGTGCGCGGATCGACCGACAGCGTGCCGGCCTTCAACGCGGTCTCTTCCGATGACTGCGCCGACTTGCCGGCGGCGCGCCGCAGCACCGCCCGCACCCGCGCCGCCACCTCGCGCGGCGAAAACGGCTTGAGCACGTAATCGTCCGCGCCCATCTCCAGACCCACCACGCGGTCGGTCTCCTCGTCGCGGCTGGTGAGGACGATGACCGGCACGTCGCTCTTCGCACGCAGCGATCGCAGGAAGTCGAGACCGTTTCCGTCGGGCAAAACCAGATCGAGGACGATCAGATCGGCATCGGCCGTGGCCGATCGAGCCTCCTTCAGCGATGCCGCCTCGACGACGCCGAATCCATCCCGCTTGAGCGCAAACGCGAGGCTCTCGCGAATGGCCGGCTCGTCGTCGACGATGAGGACCTCGGTCATGGAGGGACGCCGATGGGGCCCTGCGGTGTCTCTGGCTTGAGCGGCACAGGCGGGGCCTGCTTTTCGTCGGAAGACTTTTCCACGACCGTGAGCGCGAACTTGTTGTTGCGCGACTCGACGACGCGCAGGCGTCCCGTGCCGCCCAGCGCCTGGCGCAGGTTGCCCAGCCGCGCCTGCTCGACCAGGATCCACTTGCGCGCGCCGGGTCCGCTCATGAACTCGGCCAGCGTCGACATCGGCGGGCTCTGCCGCACGATCTCGCGCACCGTGTTCTTCGAGTAGAACTGCTCGCCGCGCCAGTTCATCTGATAGGCGCCGATCGGCTCGTCGGGCTGGCTCTGGTGGTAGTACTCCCAGAAGAGATCGCGCTGGGTCCAGTGCGGCGACAGCTTGCGCCAGTGGTACCAGCCGAGAAAAACCGCGAAGGCGATCGAGAGACCGACCAGCGCCAGCACCGTCACGCTGCGGTCCTGCGGCGCTTCGGCGTTGGTGAGCGGCGCGCCCGCCAGGCGCTCTCGATAATTTTTCCGAACCTCGGCGCGGACGTTTTTGTTAACCAACGATTTTGCAAACCGCCACAGCTGAGCGAGGCGATCGAAAAGCCAGGGAGACAGCGCCACGGCTGGCGCCGCGTAGAAGAGGAGCGTGAAGACCTGGCGCGGATCGGTCTCCCGCTCCGGATACGGGCGGTCGTAGTTGTAGACGAACATGTCGGTGAAGTGCTTGGGCGTCATCGCCAGATCGTGCGCGACCAGAGCGTAGAGGAGGCCGCCGGCGAAGACGGTCCCGGCGTTGGCGCGCAGTCCTTGCTCGAGAAGCTGCTCGATCCACATCGCGCAGAAGAGGAGCAGCGGGGCGAGGATCGGGAAGGCGTAGTGGTGGAACTTGGTCGCGGAGAAGCCGAAGACGGCGAATCCGATCAGGATCCAGAGGAGGAGAAAGAGCATCGCCCGATCGCGCGCCGTCTGCGGGCGCAACTTGATTCGGGAGAGGATCGTCGCGGCGCCGGGGAAGGCGAAGACCCACGGGAAGCAGTCGAATCCGATCTGCTCGATGAAGTACACGAACGTTCCGCCCGGCGTGGTGGTGTGCACGCCGAGCGTGAGGCGCTTGAAGTGATCGTGGATGATGAAGCGGTCGAAGAAGGTCTTGCCCTCGTCGTCGCGGCCGTCGAAGGCGAACATCGTGCCGTACCAGGGTGCGCAGATGGCGAGGACGATCAGCGAGCCGGCTGCCAGGTGCAGCCTGCGCAATCGATGCCATTCGCCGGTGGCGATGCAGTAGACGAGCGCCACCGCGCCGGGCAGTGCAAAACCGAGAAGGCCTTTCGATAATGTTGCAAAACCGACGAAGCAGTAGAACGCCGCGGCCCAGCCTTCGCGTGGCTCGTCTTCGCTGAAGAGCACGATCATCAGGCACGCCATCGCGCCTTCGAGGAGGCCGACGAAGATCGGGTCCGGAACGGCTTGCCGCGCGAGGAAGACGAAGAGAGGGCTGGTGAGGACGGCGAGCGTGCCGAGGATCGCCGCGCGCCGTCCGAGCAGGCGATTCGCCATCACGAAGAACAGCACCGCGCCCATGGCCGTGATGGCGGCGTAAGGCAGTCGCACGCACCATTCGGTGTAGATGCCCACCCAGCGGTCGGGGCCGTTGGTGTTGGCGACCAGCATGCCGGCCACCATCAGCCACAGGTCGAGGGCCGGCTTGGAGAAGAACCAGGTCGATTCCCACCACGGGTGGATGTAGTCGCCGCGGGCGATCATCTCGCGCGCGACCTCGCCGTAGTGCGGTTCCCAAGGGTCCCAGAAGCCGGTCGCGCCGAGCCAGGGGACGAAGAGCAGCGCCGAGAGCACGCTGAAGCCGATCACCAGCCGTCGTTCGGCGCTGAGCGGCCCGAGCCAGCGCAGCCAGGAGATCTCGCGGACGAAGGCGGGGAGCCGGTCGCCCCAATCGCCCGTCGCGACTGGATCTTCGACGACCTGCTTCTCTGCGCGCGCCATCGGCTCGGGGCCGTAACACGCGTTTCTCCGAGCGGCAAGCTTGACGTGCGCGGGCGTGCGCCCCGAGCATCGGGGCGTGCCGAGCCTCCTCATCGCGCTGCTGCCTGCGGCGGGACCGTCGTCGCATCGCGCCAAGGCGGAGCGTGCCGAGGCGCTCGGCCACATGCAGGACGCGGCGCGCGAGTACGAGACGGCGTGGCAGGAGGAGCAGGCGCCGGAATTGCTGTACCGGCTCGGGATCGTGCGGAGGAAGCTGAAGCAGTACGGGAAGGCGCGCGAAGCGTTTCGCGCGTATCTACGCGAGGCGCCGGAGGGCGGGCTGCGGGACGAGGTGGAGCGGCAGCTGGCGAAGCTGGATGTGTTGATCGAGGCACAGAGCGAGGATTACTCGGACGAGCCGCCGCTGCGGAAAGCGCCGCCTCGCGCGCCGCCGGCGGTTCAGCCGCCGCCACCGCCGGTTCAGCCCGTTCAGCCGGCTCAGCCCGTTCCGTCCCCGGTCGCGCCACCGGCTGGTGAACAGCGTTCACCGGCGCCGAGGGAACGAGTGAACAGCGTTCACCAGCCCGAACCGGCGCCGGCACGGGCGACGGTACCGGCGGCGGCTGTTGTGCCGGCGCCGATAGCGCCGGTTGTCCGTGCGCGGGCTGCGCCGTGGCTGGCGGCCGGCGCGGCGGTGACGGCGGCGGCCGGCGCTTACCTCTGGTGGGACGGCGCGCGCCTCTCGCGCGATCTCGATGCGCGATACGCGTCGGGCGATCTGACGACCTCGGATCGGCCGTCGTATTCGCGCGCGCACACCGAGTCGCTCGCCGGCCGATTGCTGGTCGCGGCGGCGGCCGGGCTGATCGCGGGCGCGGTGGTTCTGTGGTGAGGGTCGCGGCGCTCGCGCTGGTGTGTGCCTGCCTTTCCGATCCGCGCGGCGAATGTGCGCGCGATGCGGACTGCGCGAGCGGCGCACCCGGATCGTTCTGCGCCGAGGGCATCTGCCAGGGGCCGCCGCGCGGGACGCTCGAGGCGGTGGCCGATCGGCCGTTCGCGCGCAGCGAGTCGCTGCATGTTCGAGCGCGCGTCACACGCAGCCATGGCGTCGCGAGCGCACGCGTCGTGTTCGCCGCGACTACGATCGATGCCGTAGCCGAACCCGATGGCGCGCTCGGCGCGCAGGTGCCGCTCAGTCTCGCGCCAGCCGGTGTCGAGGGGGTGGTGCCGTTTTCGATCGAGCTACGGGACGACCTCGGGCATGTAACGGCGCTGCCGGCCAGCGTGAAGGTCGACGATCGCGCGCCGCGCGTGACGGTGGACGGCGTTCCTGTGACACCGGTCCTGCGCGGCACACAGGTTTCACTGCACGTGACTGTCGATGACATGAGCGCAGTGACGATCGCCGGCACGACCCGCAACGGCGATGGCTCGTTCACGATCGGCATCGACACGCACGCTGCAGGAGCCGGGGTCACAAATTACGACGTACCGATCACGGTCATCGACGCCGTCGGCGATGCGACAACCGCACACGCCGCGATTCCGCTGACGCGACTCAAGTATTCCGCACGAGAGCTTTCGAATAGCTCGATCACAGCACTCGTACTCACCGACAACTTGATTTGGGGAGAGATCAATCACAGTGATTTCTGGGTGCTGAACCGAAGCACTGGCGCTGAGGTGATGCGACCGCCCACGGGTGGTTTTGCGTTTCCGGAATTCGCGACGGATGGCTCGAGGCTATTCTTTGCGCGCAGCGACCACAACGTCTGCCGTATGGGCGCGGACGGCTCGATCCAACTCTGCTGCGGGCCGTATTCGACGGTCACGCATGGGCCCATCCTACAGGACAGAACTGCGATCATCGGAACAACAGGAACGTCGGTTTACTCATCGCACCTGATGGCGATTCCCGATGGCGCGACCTGCGCACCCAACGGTGCTGGTCCACTGGCCGATTTCGCATCGACGTCACCGGCGATCGCACCTGACGGCATCCTCTATATCGGCGTTGTTCAGAAGATCGTCGTCGAGAAATT
>VBLM01000603.1 GCA_005879095.1 Deltaproteobacteria bacterium | reverse complement strand
TGGCGCCCGAACATCTCGAGCTGTTGATCGAGGACGCCCGCGACGCGGTGCGGAAAGTGCCGCGTGCCGCGGCGGTGTTCGTCGGGCACCACGCGCCGGTGCCGGTGGGCGATTACCTGGCCGGCCCCAATCACACGCTGCCGACCGGCGGGACGGCGCGCTTCGCCTCGCCGCTCAGCGCGTCAGATTTCGTGCGGCGGCAGAACGTGATCGAGTACGGGCCGCAGCAACTCGCTGCCGACGCGCGCAGCATCGAGGCGCTCGCGCACGCCGAGGGTTTGCACGGCCACGCCGTCGCGGTCGAGGTGCGGAAGAAATGAGCCGTCCGCCCGAGAGCTTCGTCCGTGAAACCATCCGGCCGCTGGCGGCGTACGCGCCACCGCGCGATCCGGCGCCGGTGCCGCTGCACCTCAATGAGAGTCCCAGCGATCTGCCGGACGACTTGAAGCGCGAGCTGAGCGCGCGCATCGAGGCGATGGACTGGTCGAAATACCCGATCACCGACGGTGCGCGGCTGGCGGCCGATCTCGCGCAGGCGTACGGCGTCGATCCGGCGGGCGTGCTGGTCGGGAACGGATCGAACGAGCTGTTGCAGCTTCTCCTCTTCGCCTGCGTCGAGCCCGGCGATCAGGTCGTGGTTGCCTCGCCCTCGTTTTCGCTCTACGGCCTGCAGGCGGCGGCGCTCGGCGCGCGCGTGGTCGAAGTGCCGCTCCGAGCGGGCAACGAGTTTCGCTTTCCGGTGCAGGCGCTGATCGCCGCGTCGCGAGAGGCGAAGCTCGTTCTGATCGGCTCGCCCAACAACCCCACCGGCACCACGCTGACGCCGGCGCAGGCCGAAGAGCTGGCGGCCGGGGTCCCGTGTCTTCTCGGGATCGACGAGGCCTACCGTGATTTCTGCGGCCAGGACTTCCTGCCGCTGCTCGCGGGCAACCCGCGGCTCGTCCTCTTCCGCACCTTTTCGAAGGCGCTCGCGGCGGCGAGCCTGCGAGCGGGCTGCATGATCGCCGCACCGGCGCTTTGCGCCGAGCTGCGCAAGATTCAACTCCCGTACAACCTCAGCGCCCTCACCTGCCTCGTCGCGCGCGAATTGATCAAGCGGCCCGATCTGGTCGCAGGACGGACCGCGCTGGTGCGCGAGGAGCGCGAGCGCGTGGCTCGGGCGATGCGCGAACTGGGCATCACCGTCCACGCCTCGGGGGCGAACTTCCTCCTCTTCGAGCAGACGCGCCGGCCGCCCCAGGAGCTGCACGCCGCGCTTTTTCGCCGCGGCGTCCTGATCCGCAGCTACCCGATCGGGTTGCGCGTCAGCATCGGCACGCCGGCGAACAACGACGCCTTCCTCGCCGCGCTGCGGGCGGAGCTGCCGTGATGCACACGCTCGCCAAAGTGCGGGGCGTGATCCTCGACGTCGACGGCGTGCTGCTCGATGCGCGTCCGAGCTATCACGCCGTCGCGGAAGAGGCGGCGCGCAGGGCCATCGAGCCGCTGCTTGGCGTCGAAAAGGCGCGCTCGGTTCCGTTCGACCGGACGACGGAAATTCCGGCCTTCAAGGCTGCTGGACATTTCAACGACGACTGGGAAACCGCGCGCGGCGTCGCGCTCCTCCTGTACTTGCGGGCGCGCGGCGAGGCGCCCCCCTTGAACGAATTTCTCGGCAAGGCCGAGGGCCGCGGCGTGAAGCGATTGTTCGAGCATTACCCGGACGTGAAACTGCCGCAGGAATCGATCTCGCTTACTTGTGGTCAGCTCTACGGCGGCGACAAGTGCCGCGAATTGTTCGGCTTCGATGCGACTGGCCGCGGGATGTGGGAGAACGAGCAGGTGCTCCCCGACCCAAGCCTGCTCGAAGCCGTGGCGGCGAAGTTTCCGCTCGCGCTCTACACCGGCCGCAATCCCGGCGAAGCGCGGCTGGCGCAGCAGTTGTGCCGGCTCA
>VBLM01000602.1 GCA_005879095.1 Deltaproteobacteria bacterium | reverse complement strand
AGCGTGACGATGTAGCTGTCGTTCGGCGTCATTCTTAGCACTTGCTGGCCGAACGTCGGGGTGTAGGCCGTGATCGTGTAGAACGTCACGGTCGTCATCGTCACCAGCATCGTCGCGGTGAGCACGATGCGCCAGTTGGCCAGCGTCGAGCGGAAGATCTGCATCGGCTTCGGATGGTGCTTGCGCTTGAGGAACTCGTCGGTCTCGGTGAGCGAGCGACGGATGATGAAGACGAAGGGGATGATCACGCAGCCGATCAGCAGCGGAATCCGCCAGCCCCAGGCGGTCATGTTCGGACCGGAGACGTACGTGTTGAGCAGCGCGCCCAGCGTGGCGGCGAAGACGACCGCGACCTGCTGGCTGCCCGACTGCCACGAAGTGTAGAAGCCCTTGCGGCCCGGCGTGGCAATCTCCGACAAATATACGGAGACCCCTCCCAGCTCGACGCCGGCCGAGAAGCCCTGCAGGAGACGGCCGAGCAGCACCAGGAGTGGGGCCACCACGCCGAACACCGCATACCCGGGGACGATGGCGATGGAGAGCGTTCCCGCCGCCATCAGCGCGAGGGTGAGGATGAGGCCCTTCCGCCGCCCGTGATGATCGATGTACGCGCCGAGGACGAGGGCGCCGAGCGGCCGCATGAGAAAGCCGGCGCCGAACGTCGCCAGCGCCGCCATCAGCGAAGCGAATTCGCTCTTGCTGGGAAAGAACGCAGCCGCGATGGCCTTGGCGTAGTAGCCGTAGACCATGAAATCGTACATCTCGAGAAAATTCCCGCTGGCGACGCGGATGACGGACTTGATCTTCTTGCTGCGCTCGTTGGACATGGTTTCCTCGGAAAACAGTGCGGGCCTCATTTCGATTTCCCCTCTTGCCAGAGGGGAACGCCCCAGGTGAGGCCGAAGCGGAACTCGACTTCGTTGGTCTGCGTCTCCGCGGCGTAGCGGACGGCGGCGTCGACGGCGAAGCCGTCGGTCACTTCCCAGATCGCGCCGGCCAGCGCCGAGTACGAACGATCCGCCGAAACCTCGCGCTCCGTGAAGATCTCGGCGACCGGGCGCACCGCCCATCCGCGCGGACCTTCGACGATCAGGCCGGCGAAGGTGTCGAGATTGTGCTCCCGCGTCAGGGCGACGGCGGTGTTCAGGTGCAGCGACAGCGCGCTCCACCGGTACGACGTGATCAGGTTGGCCTCGGCGCCCCAGGCGTTGATTCCGTTCAGCTCGGGCAAGAGCGGGCCGGCCTCGATCGCCATGCTGACGCCGCTCTCCCCCTGCAGCGAGCCGCGCCGGAGGATCCGCTTGATCATGATGTCGGTGTCGAGCAGACGCATCCGCGACTGGCCGGGCGTGCGGTCGAGGGCGACGAAGTTCTTGAAGTCGATCACCAGCTCGGTGTCCTCCTCGAAGCCGAGGTTGAGCACCGTGGCCGGCGCCGCGAGCGAGCGGCCGTCGGGCCTCTTCACGTATTGCGCCGGACCCAGCTCGAGCTCGAACCGGCCCTCCTCGGCGACGTCGCCGTCGGTGCCGTCGAAGGGACGGTACGCGAACGCCGGCATGGCCAGGAGGGCGACAGCAGCGATCAGTGTCGTTCGCATGCGGGTCACGCTACGCGGCCTTCGTGAACCGATGCTGAACCGATTCTGAAATCGCGTTCATCTTCTTCAGGCGCCGCCGCAGGAAGCTGCCGATGCCGGTCCAGGCCAGCACCAGCATCGACAACGCGCCGGTGATCAGGACCAGCGGCCCGTAAATGCCGCCGATCTGGCCGGTGTGCATCGAGAGGGTCCAGAAGTAGAGCTTCATGCCGAGGCTGTTCTGCGCGTACGGCGTGAAGCTGAGGACCTCGTCGCTGCAGGCGTCGAGGAACAGCATCGTGCGCGCGTTGGCGTGCGGCGCGTCGGGTCCGATGATGAAGATCTCCGCCGGCTCGCGCGGCTTCGACGGGAAGTGGATCAGCGTCTCGGCCGGATTCGGAACGAGCGACTGCACATGCTGACAGTATGTCTCCAGCGACTTGCGCGGCGCGCCGCTGACGATCGACTCGGGCGCCGGCGGCTTTTTGTAGATCGCGTTCGCGACCCAGTCGAACGCCTGCGGCAGGCCGGTCAGCGCCATCAGGCAGAGAACGGCGCTCGCGTAGACGCCGAGCAGCTTGTGCCGATCGATCGTGCGGCCCGGCAATCGTGGCTTGATCGCCGACTTCAGTGCGCTCAGGCGGCGCGGCCACCAGAGCCAGATTCCGGCGATCGCCAGAACCAGGACGAAGATCAGCGCCGACGATCCGGTGATGATCCATCCGTTCTTGACGAAGTGGAATTTGTGCAGCGATTCCATCGCGCCGAAGAAACCGCCGTAGCGGCCGCGCTGGCCGAGGACTTTGCCGGTGCAGGGATCGAGGAACACGTCGTCCTGGAAGCCGCGCCCGCTGACGCGCACCTGGGTCGCGGGCACGCGGCCATCCTGCGCGGCCTTGATGCGCGCGTAGTCCAGCGTGCCCTTCGGATGGGCCGCATGCGCGTTCGCCGCCAGCGTGTCGAGCGGAATGCGATTCGCGCAGGCGGGGGCGGTGAGCAGATCGCGATAGACCAGCGGCTCCATCCGCGAGCGGTACGAGAGGAAAATGCCGGTCGCGGCCATGAAGGCCAGCACCAGGCCGACGGTCAGCCCGGTCCAGCGATGGACCGCGAGCACCGTGCAGTGCATCGCCACCCGCAGCGGCTTCACGTTAGCGGCCATGGAGCGCCTGCTCGACGAACGCGTTGGTGTACGTCTCTTCGACCTTGACCGGCCGGTACTTCGGGTTCAGCTCGGTGAGCACGCGCCACTCCTGCTCGGCGGCGCCCTCCGGCATGCGGCCGTCGCCGGCGAACATCGGGATCTCCTGCTTCAGCGTCGTCAGCCACGCGGCGCGATCGGGCCCGGTGATCTGATCGGGGAACAGCGCCGCGATCTCGTCGGCCGAATGCGTGTGGATGTACTGCAGCGTGCGCACGAACGCCGACGCGAGCCGCTGCGCGATCTGTGGATGCGCCTTCACCCGCTCGCCGGTCATGTAGACGGTCGACGACGGGAAGAGCCCACCCAGCGTCTTGCGCGTGCTCTCGGCGGTGGTGAGATCG
>VBLM01000599.1 GCA_005879095.1 Deltaproteobacteria bacterium | reverse complement strand
CGCGACTGGACGCGCAGCCCCTCGGTGCGCATGGCGGCCACCGGCTGCGCGGGGGTATCGCCGGTCACCAGCAGGAGCCAGTGGCGGGAGAGGTTCGCGTCCCGCGCGTATGCGGAGAGCTTGGCCTCCTTGCTGCGGATCGCCTCGAGGATACCGTGCGCGGGATCGGCTTCCACCGGCCCGCCCTCGATCTGCGCCGCCGGGCGCGAACCCTCCTCGAGCCGCTGGACTGCGAGGAGCTTCAGCCCCTCGATGCCCAAGCCGACGAGCTGCTCCTCGCCCGCGATCACGCCGTCGGTGCCGCTCCGGGCGGCGAGCTCTGCGATGCGCCGCGCGAACGGCACGAACCGGCTCGGGTGCGCGCCCAGCCACCTCGAATGGGGCGGCAGGTGCACGCGAACGTGGAGCGGAAGGCCGCGCGCCTCCAGTTCGGCCTTCAATATGCTGCCCAGCCGCTTCAGATGCGGTCGGGTCCAGAGCAGGTCCTGGTCGCAAAGCTCGC
Organism: Deltaproteobacteria bacterium; assembly: GCA_005879095.1. Classification (GTDB taxonomy): domain Bacteria; phylum Myxococcota; class Myxococcia; order Myxococcales; family 40CM-4-68-19; genus 40CM-4-68-19. The sequence goes on along the minus strand of VBLM01000599.1, from coordinate 1,468 downwards.
GGTGCTCAAGCCCGATGCGGTGGCCGGCGAGGACCAGCACGCAGTCGGGACGATCGCCGAACCCGAGGCTGGCGCGGAGCCCTGCCAAGGCGAGGAACAGCTCGATGTGCCGGCGCTCCGTGTCCTTCTGCAGCGACAGGTTCTTCGAGAGCTGGCCGGCCATCGTCAGCTCTTCGCCCAGGTGTCCCGCAACGGCACGATCAGGTTGAAGACGGGCGCGCCCTGCTTCGAGTCCTTGCGGTCGGCGACGTAGTAGCCCTTGCGCTCGAACTGCCAGCGATCCTCGGGCCGCGCCCCGGCCAGCGCGGGCTCCATGCGCGCGCCCGCGACCACTTCCAGCGAGCGCGGGTTGAGCTGCTGGCGGAAGTCGGTCTCGCCTGGGCCCGGGTTCGGGACCGTGAAGAGCCGATCATAGAGACGCAGCTCAACCGGCTTGGAGAGCGGCGCCGAGACCCAGTGGATGGCCCCGCCGATCTTGCGCCCGTCCTTCGGGTTCCCCGTGCGCGTGTCGGGATCGATGGAGGCGCGCAGCTCGGTGATCTCGCCCGCGGCGTCCTTGCTCACGCCGGTGCAGCGCAGGACGTAGGCGTGGCGCAGGCGCACTTCCTTGCCCGGTGAGAGGCGCTTCCAGCCCTTGGGCGGCACCTCGGCGAAGTCGTCGCGCTCGATGAGCAGCTCGCGGGTGAAAGGAAGCTTGCGCGAGCCCGCGTCCGGCGCATCGGGGTGGAAAGGCGCCTCGATCTCGTCGACGCGGCCTTCCTCCCAGTTCTCCACGATCACCTTGAGCGGACGGTGGACACAAAGCGCTCGTTTCGCCGAGACGTTGAGCAGCTCGCGCTGGGTGTTCTGAAGCAGCTCGACCTCGACCGTGCTGTCAGCCTTGGCCACGCCGATGCGATCGCAGAAGAGGCGGATGGCCTCCGGCGTGAAGCCGCGGCGCCGGAGCCCCGCGAGCGTCGGCATGCGCGGATCGTCCCAGCCTTCGACGAGCTTCTCTTCGACCAGCGTCCCCAGCAGCCGCTTGCTCATCACCGTGTACGTCAGCTTCAGGCGGGCGAACTCGATCTGCCGCGGCCGGCGCGCGAGGCCGATCTGCTCCAGGAACCAGTCGTAGAGCGGCCGATGGGCCTCGAACTCCAGCGTGCAGAGCGAGTGGGTGATGCCCTCGATGGCGTCGGACTGGCCGTGTGCCCAGTCGTAAGTCGGGTAGATGCACCACTTGTCGCCGGTGCGGTCATGGTGCTCGCGACGGATCCGGTACATCACCGGATCGCGGAGGTTCTGGTTGGGCGAGGCCATGTCGATCTTCGCCCTCAGGGTGCGCGAGCCGTCGGGGAACTCGCCGGCCCGCATGCGCCGGAAGAGATCGAGGCTCTCCTCGGGCGAGCGATCGCGGAAGGGCGAATTCGTGCCCGGCGTGGTGAAGTCGCCGCGCGTGCGCCGCAGGTCCTCCAGGCTCTGGTCGTCG
>VBLM01000600.1 GCA_005879095.1 Deltaproteobacteria bacterium | reverse complement strand
GCCAGTTGCGCATGAAGGCCGCGCGGCCATCCTGGAAGGCGCGCCGCGTCTCCTCCTCGCCCGCGGTGATCACCGATCGCGGCGAGAGACCGCTCGCGACGGTGTGGCGCAGCCACTCGAGACCGGCCTGCGCCTGCGAAGTGTCGAGGGCGATGCGACCCTGCGCGACGAGCTCGCCGCCGTGGCCCCACACCGATTCGAACACGTTGCAGTTCAGCCCTTCGGACTGCCGGCCCTGCCAGAGCAGGCCCCCGACGCCGCGCTGCATCGCCTCGCGAGCGAAGGTTTCCAGCTCCGCGTACGTTCGCGGCGCACGCGGGACGAGATCGGTGCGGTAGTAGAGCAGCCCCACATCGAGAAACCACGGCACGGCGTAGATGCGGCCTTCGAGCGCGACAGCCTCGATCGGCCCGGCGAGGAACTCCTCGTGCAGGCGCCGTGGCGGGAACGCGTCCGACAGATCGGCCAGCCATCCCGCGCGCGCGAACTCGGGCGCCCAGATGACGTCGATGGGGAAGACGTCGAAGTCCTCGGTGCCGCCTTCGAGCGCAGTGACGAGCATCTCGCGCGCGATGTCGGACTGGTTGGGCAGCGTCTGCGTGCGCAGGACGAGGTCGGTATTCTGCGCCCGAAAGCGATCGAGAAAGGAATGGAACGGCGCCGGATCGCCCCATAAGGGTTGGTGTTCGAGGACGATGGTGACTGGGCCGCCCGGCGCCTCGCGCGTTCGCGAGCAGGAAAGGCAGAGCAGGAGTGCGCACAAAGTCCTCGCCATCCGGAAAGTCGGGCTAGCAGAGGGAGACACGCGACACCAGTCCGAACTGGCGCCCCATCGCGATGCTGACCGGAAGCCGTCAAACTCCGGCGAACCCTCCGAAGCGTCAGGCGTGCGCCGCGAGAGCCCGCCCAGCACTGCGAGTAACGCGCGCTCCCTTGTTCCATCTCGCGCCCCCATGGAACAAGGAGCCGCGCAACCAACCGATGAGGTCAACGATGTCACGCCGCTTGCCGATTCCTGCCTTCCTCTGCGCGACAGCGATGTTGTCGTTGGCGCGGGCTGCGGTAGCGGACCCGGCTCTCGTCGTCAAACCAATGGCCGAGAAGAGGCTCAAGCAGCTGCCCGAGGGACCGCTGTACTGGCGGGTCGAGAATTTCCCCACGCTCGACCAGGCGCAGGCGGCGGTGGGCCCGACCTCCCTGGTGACGGAAGCGGCGGGGAAAGTCTGGCTGTTCACCCTGGGCGGCAAGGGCGGCTCGACTCGCGGCGGAAGCAAGGTCGCCGAGATCGGGCCCGTGCCTGAGGTGAAGGCGCCGGAGTATCTGCTGCGCATCAACAATGCGAGCGGGCCACCCGGCGCGCGGACGCCCGTTCATACGCACCCGGGCTCCGAAACCTTTTACGTGCTGACCGGGCAACTCAGCCAGAAGACGCCGCACGGCATCGCCGAAGTCCGGGCGGGGCACGCCATGAACGGCCATGGACCGGGCATGGCGATGGAAGTCTCGAGCAGCGGCGACAGCGACCTCAATGCACTGGTCATGTTCGTGGTGGATGCGACGCGTCCGTTCTCCTCGCCGGCGAAGTTCGAGTGACCGTGCGTCCTTCCACTGCCTCGGAGGCACCATGTCCCTGGGCCGAAGACGATTCCTCGAATCCTCGGTGGCGGGAGCGCTCGCGTGCTGGCTGGAAGTTCCCCGGCTGGCGCAGGCCAAGGATGGCGAGCAGCTGATCCGGAGAACGGAGCGGCCGCTGAACTACGAGTCGGTGCGTTCCACCTTCACCACCCGCCTCACCCCGGTGGACCGCTTCTACTTGCGCAACCACTTCGACATCCCGCAGGTCGACGCTGCGCAATGGTCACGGTGGAGGCGGTGCTGCAGTGTGCCGGCAACGGACGCGGGCTCTTCACGCCGCCGGTGCCGGGAGTGCAATGGCGTTACGGCGCGATGGGCAGCGCGGAGTGGACGGGCGTTCGCTTCAAGGACGTGCTCGCGCTGGCCCGACCGAAGAGCGACGCCGCCTTCGTGCAGCTGCAGGGGGCGGAGCGGCCCACCATGACCACCACGCCGCAGTTCATCCGCGCGCTGCCGGTGGCGAAGGCGATCCACCCCGATACGCTCCTCGCGTTGCGGATGAACGGCAAGCCGCTGGCGCCGAACCGCGGCAAGCCCGCGCGAATGGTGGTGTCGGGTTGGGTGGGCGACGACTGGGTGCGCGCGCTGGAGGACGTGCAGCTCCGCGCCGACGAGCCGAAAGAGTTCTATTACGACCCGGCCTACCGGTTCCCCGTGACGCCGGGCGCTCCCGGCGCGCCGATTCCCGCCGATCAGATGAAGCCGATGACGAAGCTCAACGTGAAGTCGATCATCGGCTCGCTCGCCGACGGCGACACGCTGCGGGCGGGCACGCGCCAGTTGGCGGGCGTGGCGTTCTCCGGCGAGGCGGGCATCGAGCGCGTCGAGCTGAGCTTCGACGGCGGCAAGAGCTGGACGCCGGCCACTCTCGACGGTCCCCCGACCCCCTACGGTTTTCGCGTCTTCCGGCACGCGTGGAAGGCCGCGCCGGGGAAGTACCAGCTCGCCTGCCGCGCCACCGATAGCAACGGAGCGACGCAGCCGGAGACGCCGGTGTGGAACCCCGGTGGATACCTCTACAACGCCGTCGAGCAGCTGCGGGTGGAGGTGCGGTCATGATCCGGGCCCTGCTC
>VBLM01000598.1 GCA_005879095.1 Deltaproteobacteria bacterium | reverse complement strand
GTGGACCGATGCGCCCTCCTCCAAGGAACGGCCCACCGCGCCACCCGTTTCGATTGCGGCGCTGGTGCGCGCCTCGATGCCGGCGGTCGTCGGCATCGTAGCCACGACGGCGCGCGGTGGAGACAATGACCCGTTTCACGACTTCCTCGAGCGGATGTACGGCTCGGGCGGCGGCGGTGGCGCCGGCGAGACGCCAGTGCGCGGCATCGGCACTGGCTTTTTCATCCGCTCCGACGGCCTGATCGCGACCAACGGCCACGTCATCGAGGGCGCCACGGACATCACCGTGCAGGTCGGCGAGGATGAGCGCGTCTACCGCGCGACGCTGGTCGGACAGGACGATGCGACCGACCTCGCTTTATTGAAAGTCGAGGGGAGCGCGCCGTTTCCGGTGCTGCCGCTCGGCGAGAGCGACCACCTCGAGGTCGGCGAGTGGGTGGTCGCGATCGGCAACCCCTTCGGGCTGTCGCGCTCGGTCACCACCGGCATCGTCTCGTTCAAGGGCCGGCGCGACGTCAACCCGACCGGGCGGCCCGGCTATTACGACTTCATCCAGACCGACGCCGCGATCAATCCCGGCAACTCGGGCGGCCCGCTGCTCGACGCGCACGGAGCGGTCATCGGCATCAACGCCGCCGTCAATCCGTCGGGCCAGGGGATCGGGTTCGCGATTCCCGTCGAACAGCTCAAGGATGTCGGGCCGCAACTGGCCACCCGCGGGCACGTCGTGCGCAGCTACATGGGCATCAGCATCCAGGAATCGATGACGGCCGAGCTGGCCGAATCGTTCGGCGTGCCGGGTGGAAAAGGCGTCCTGATCACCGAAGTGAGCGAAGACGGCCCGGGCGCGCACGCGGGCCTCAAGCCCGGCGACATCGTCCTGAGCTACGAAGGCGAGCCGCTGGTCGAGAGCTATCGCCTGCGCTGGTTGACGGCGTCGACCGCGCCCGCCACGAAAGTGAAGCTGCGCGTCTGGCGGAACGGCAAGGAGCTGCCGGTCGCGGTCGTGCTGCTGGAGAAGCCGGGCGCGCCGTGGGAGCCGCCGGCAGCGCCGCCCGGGCTGCGGCGGGAGCACGAGCCATTCGGATTCGCGGTCGACGAGCCGCCCCGCGACGAGGGCGACCACGGCCGCGGCGTGCGCGTGATTTCGGTCGACCTGCGCGGCTGCGCCTACCGGGCCGGCCTTCGGCAGGGCGATTTAATCCTCGAGGTCGACGGCAAGCGGGTCCCGGACAAGTCTTCGTACCGAAAGGTGATTTCCGGGTCGTCGGCGATCGCGCGGTTGTACGTGCGGCGGGGCGGCAAGGCGCTGTTCTTCGGCGTGCGGCGCGATTCGCCGGTCACGGCGCGGGTAGAGTCCGGCAGCGCCGGGGATGCCGCGAAGTAGACCTTCTCGAAAATTTCATCCACGGAATACCCGGCTTTCATGTACGCGGTACACCCTCTGAGTGAAGAGAGCTTGAGCGATTTGAGCGTTTTACTGATGCGCGGATCGGTCAAAGACGGCACACTTGCCTCACCGGAGGACAGCGGATGAGCTCCAGCAGGCTGCCGGGCTTCTACAAGATGAAGATGTCGGAACGGCTGCGCCGCCTGGCCGACGCGCTCGATGGCCAGGACCTCGATGGCCTGGGCGAGAGCGCCACGCTGCCGCTCGCCAACGCGGACGGGATGATCGAGAACGCCGTCGGCGTGCTCGGGGCTGATTCCGATGGCGGTGGAAGAGCCGTCGGTGATCGCGGCGGTCTCCCTGGCCGCGAAGATCGCGCGCGAAGGCGGCGGGTTCAGCTGTAGCGCCGACGAGCCGCGGATGATCGGCCAGGTGCAGGTGGCCGAGGTGGCCAACCCCGAGGCGGCGAAAGCCGCAATACTGCGCGAGAAGGATCGGATCCTCGCCGAGGCGAACTCGCTTCATCCGGCGATGAAGGCGCGCGGCGGCGGCGCTCGCGACCTCGAGGTGCGGCTGATTCCGGTCGGCGCCGAGACGCATGCGATCGTGCACCTCATCGTGGATACCCAGGACGCGATGGGCGCGAACCTGATCAACACGATGTGCGAGGGCGTGGCGCCGTTGATCGAGCGGCTGACCGGCGGGCGGGTGCGGCTGCGGATCTTGAGCAATCTCGCTGACTTGCGTCTGGCGCGGGCGGCTTGCCGGATTCCGTTCGAGGCGCTGGCGGACTTCGGTTTCTCCGGCGCGGAAGTGGCTCACGGCATCGCTGAAGCCTCGCGGTTTGCCGACGCAGACCCGTACCGGGCCTGCACGCACAACAAGGGCGTGATGAACGGCGTCGACGCGGTGGCGCTGGCGACGGGGAACGACTGGCGCGCGATCGAGGCCGGCGCGCACGCGTACTGCGCTCGGAACGGGCGCTACGAAGCGATGACGAAGTGGTGGGTCTCGGGTGGCGCGCTGCACGGGAGCATCGAGATCCCGATCCAGGTCGGGACGGTGGGCGGCGCGGTGAAGGCGAACCCGCTGATTCCGGTGCTTTTGAAGATGATGGGCAATCCGGGCGCGCAGAAGCTGGCCGGCATCATGGCGGCGGTCGGGCTGGCGCAGAACATGGCGGCGCTGCGGGCGCTGGGGACAGTGGGGATCCAGAAGGGCCACATGGCGCTGCACGCGCGCAACCTCGCGGTGAGCGCTGGGGCCAAGGGCTCCGCGGTCGAAGAAGTAGCGCGCGCGCTGATCGCGGCCGGCGAGATCAAGCTGCACCGGGCGCAGGAAATCCTCGCAAAAATGGTTGCGCGCGGCGCATCGGCCGAAGTGACTTAAGTCGGAGATTCGGGGACACAATACTTGACTCCGACCAACTTCGGTCGGACCTACGTCGGAATTAAGTATGGTGTCCCCGAATTTCCTCGTTGACTACGCGCGGCGGTGCGAGCCGCGGTTGCGGAGTTTTCTCGAGGGAAAGAGGGCGCAGAT
>VBLM01000098.1 GCA_005879095.1 Deltaproteobacteria bacterium | reverse complement strand
CCTACACCTCCGTTTCCCGCACGGTGAAGCTGAAGGGCTACCGGCAGGGGCACGTGCCGCGCCGGCTGGTCGAGCGCTACTTCGGCGACGACGTGAAGAAGGACGTGGCGCAGAAGCTGGTGACCGGGTCGATCCACGAGGCGCTGGCCGAGCACAAGCTCGATCCGGTCGCGCCGCCGCGGGTGGAGAACGGGGCCGTCGAAGCCGGTCAGCCGTTCAAGTACACCGCGACGGTCGAGGTGCGGCCGAAGGTCGAGCCGAAAGACTACGAAGGCCTCTCGGTGCCTCGCGCGGATGTCGAAGTGAAGGATGCCGAGGTCGAGGATCGCATCGAGGAGATGCGCAAAGAACACTCGATGTTCGTGCCGGTCGAGGGCCGCGAGGTGGCCGAGCCGGGCGACTACGCCAGCTCCGACTACGAGGGCTTCCTCGAGGGCGCGCCGCTGCGGGGAGCGAAACGCGAAGGCGTGCTGCTCGAGGTGGTGCCCGGTTCGCTGCTGGAGAACAAGGCCGAGGCGCTGCTCGGCGCGCGCATCGGCGAGACGCGCGAGATCGGCGTCACCTTCCCGGCCGACTACGCGGTCGAGGACCTGCGCGGCAAGGAAGCGCGCTTCAAGGTGGTGGTCAAGGGCCTGAAAAAGCGCGAGATCCCGGCGCTCGACGACGCCTTCGTGCAGGATCTGGGCGGCGACCCAAAGACCTTGTCGGACCTGCGTGCGAAGCTGCGCAGCGAGATGGAGCAGCACAAGAAAGAGCGCGCCGAGGGCGAGCAGCGGGAAAAGCTGCTCGAGGCCCTGGTGGCGAAGAACCCCATCGAGGCGCCGCCGGCCTTGGTCGAGCGCAACGTCGATGCGATGCTGCAGGGCATGCTGGAAGGGTTCATGCGCCGCGGGCTCGACCCGCGCCAGCTCGGTCTCAACTTCGATCGGATGCGCGACGAGCTACGTCAACGTGCGCTGCTCGAAGTCAAAGGTTATCTGCTGCTCGAAGCGATCGCCGAGAAAGAGAAGCTCGAGACCAGCGAGGAAGATCTGGACAAGCACTTCGCCAAGATGGCAGCAGAGCTGAAACAGCCCGCCGAGAAGGTGAAAGCCGCCTTCCGCCGGCAGGATTCGCTCGAAAGCCTGAAAGCCAGGCTGCGGCAGGACAAGGCGCTTGCCTTTTTGCTCGCCAAGGCCACCTTCACAGAGCCTCAACCGGAGTGACTCCATGGCAATGATCCCGTACCCGACCGTCATCGAGCAGACGCACCGCGGCGAGCGCGCCTACGATCTCTACTCGCGCCTTTTGAAGGACCGCATCGTCTTCCTCGGCACTCCGGTGGACGACGACGTGGCGAACATCATCGTCGCGCAGATGCTGTTCCTCGAGAGCGAAGACCCGGACAAGGACATCAACCTCTACATCAACAGCCCGGGCGGGTCGGTGACCTCCGGCCTCGCCATCTACGACACGATGCAGTACGTGAAGTGTCAGGTGTCGACCATCTGCATGGGTCAAGCGGCGTCGATGGGCGCGCTGCTTCTGACCGCCGGCGCCAAGGGCAAGCGGTACTCGCTGCCGCACTCGCGGATCATGATCCACCAGCCGTCCGGCGGCTTCGGAGGCCAGGCGAGCGACATCGAGCTGCACGCCAAGGAGATCCTGCGCCTCAAGGCAAAGCTCAATGAAATCATGCAGAAGCACACCGGGCAGCCGCTCGATCGGATCGAGAAGGACACCGATCGCGACTACTTCATGGGTGCAGGTGAGGCAAAGGAGTACGGGCTGATCGACGAAGTGGTCATCAAGAAACCGGCCGGAGTCCCGAAGTAGGGTTAGATTACGTAGCCGGAGGTATGTTTGGTCGAGAAGCGCGAGAACCACACGCTCTGCT
>VBLM01000594.1 GCA_005879095.1 Deltaproteobacteria bacterium | reverse complement strand
TTGTTGGGTAATCACCTGCTGCGCGCAGATCTCCTCTCCAAGGAGCAGCTTGACGAGGCGCTCTCGGTCCAGCAGCGGACCCTGAAGCGGCTGGGCGACATCCTCGTCGACGGCGGACAAGTCACGCAGCCGCAGCTGGCGCAGATGATGCGGCTGCAGACGACCGAGACGCTGTACAAGCTCTTCTCCTGGAAGAACGGTTCGTACGAGTTTTCGCAGGAGGACGTCGATCCCGCCCGCAGCACGTTCGACCCCATCCGCGCGGAGAGCGTGCTGCTGGAAGGCTTCCGGCGCATGGACGAGTGGCCGGCGGTGCGCAAGAAGGTGCCCTGGACCGACGCGACGTTCGAGCCGCTCAAAGAGCTCGACACGCGCGACCTGCCCTCGATCGACGACGGCGGCCTGGGCCTCGACGGCGGCGGCGAGTCGGAAGGCAAGCCGACTGAGCGGCACAAGCTCATCTACAAGCTCGCGGTCGGCGGCAAGGACGTGCAGAAGCTCGTCGACGCCAGCCGCGTCGGCGAGTTCGAAGCGCTCAAGGCCATCAACGACCTGATCGAGTGGGGCTTTCTCAAGCCGGTCCCGCCGCCGCGGGGCGCCAAGGCCCTCGCGCAGGGGCTGCGCAAGGGTGGCAAGACGCTGGCGAGGACGGGAGCGCTCGTCCGGATGGCGCTGACGTTGATGTTCTTCGTCGCCACGCTCTTCGTGGTCAAGTTCGTCGCTCCGCAGCTCGGCTCGTCGCGGGCGGAGAATCCGGCCCGCCGCGGGGCGGTCGCGCGGCTGATCTCGCACGATCAGCTGGTGCGGCTGGAAAGCGCGCTGGAGCTCTACCGGACCGAGCACGGCGAGTATCCCCAGACGCTGCGCGCGCTTGTCGACAGCCAGCTGGTGACCGACCAGGACCTGCGATACCCGTATCGAGAGCAGTATTACTACCGGCGGTCGCAGCAAGGGTTTGTCTTGCTGCCTCCCCTCGATTAAGTTGAAGGGAGAGACCGATCCCGGTCTTTCGAGGGTGAATGGCAGAACCAAGTGCGCGGCTGGAGCTGCTGGACAACGATGGTGCACGGACGCTCGCCGGCGGGCGGAGCGAGAACCTCAAGCTGATCGAGCAACGCTTCGGGGTTCACATCGGACAGCGTGGGAACGTCTTCCTCATCTCGGGTGAGCCCGACAGAGTCGAGCTCGCCGAGAAGCTGCTCGGGCAGCTCAACCAGCTCATCCAGCGCAAGTACCCGTTGGGGCTCGAGGACGTCGAGCAGGCGAGCAAGGTGCTTCTCGCGGATCCCGCCGCGGACCTGAAGGACATCTTCCTCGACACCGTCTACGTCACCAACCGCAACCGGCCGGTGACGCCCAAGGGGTTCAACCAGAAGGCGTACATCGACGCCATCCGCAAGCACGACATCGTCTTCGGCATCGGGCCGGCGGGTACGGGAAAGACCTACCTGGCGATGGCGATGGCGGTGGCGTCGCTGGTCGAACGGCGGGTGAAACGGATCGTCCTGTGCCGGCCGGCGGTCGAGGCCGGCGAGAAGCTCGGCTTCCTGCCCGGGGACCTGGCGGAGAAGGTCAGTCCGTATCTGCGCCCGCTCTATGACGCTCTGCACGATCTGGTCGCGCCGCTCGCGTTCATGCGCGGGCGGACGCTGAACGACGCGTTCGTCATCCTCGACGAGGCGCAGAACACGACGACCGAGCAGATGAAGATGTTCCTCACCCGCCTCGGCTTCGGGTCCAAGGCGGTGATCACCGGCGACGCGACGCAGACCGATCTTCCGGTCGGCAAGGCGTCCGGTATGCTCGAGGCCCGGCAGATCCTCCGCGACGTGGAGGGCATCCGCTTCTGCGAGTTCACCGACCGCGACGTGGTGCGCCATCCCCTGGTGCAGGAAGTGGTGCGCGCGTACGAGCTCGCGGCTAGCAAGAAGCCATGATCCTTCTCGCGCTGGTCGCGGCCCTGCACGGGTCCTTGAATTTCATCGACGACGACTACCCGAAGGCGCTCGCCACCGCGCGGGCGCAGCACAAGCCGCTCTTCGTCGATTTCTGGGCCACCTGGTGCCACAGCTGTCTCTCGATGCAGCGGTACGTGCTCGCCGATCCGGCGATGAAGCCGCTGGCGGACGAGGTCGTCTGGGCGTCGATCGAGACCGAGACCGAGAAGAACAAACCGGTGGTCGAGATGTATCCGCTCGACGGCTGGCCGACTTTTTTGCTCATCGATCCCGACGGCGAGAAGGTGATCGGCCGCTTCCTCGGGAGCGGGAGCGTGCACGACATCCGTCAATTTGTACAAAATGGCGTGAGGGACTACCGGGGCAAGACCGATCCGGCGGCGGCGGCGCAGCGCGAGGGCGATCAGGCGCGGATCGCGGGCGACTTTCGCAAGAGCGCGGATGCTTACGGCAGGGCGGTCGCGCTCTCCAAGCCGGGCGATCCGGCGCGGCCCGAGCGGCTGACCTTGTACGCGACCGCGCTGCGGCGGTTGAAGACGCCCGAGGCGGCGCGGACCTGCGTGCAACTCGGCCTTCGCGTAGCGCGCAACACCGGTGACAGCGTGCCGGCAGCCGATTTCGTCACTTACGCCGATGCCTGCGCGGACGCGCTGCCGAAGGACGATCCCGACGCGACGAAGATGCACGCGCTGGCGATCGAACGGCTGCGTGAGATCCTGGCGAAGAAGGACGCGCCGCTCGCCGCCGACGACCGCAGCGACGCGCTGGCGAATCTGTCCGAGATGCTCGACGTCGCGCGCCGCCATCCAGAAGCGGTGAAAGCGATGCAGGAGCGCGCCCAGATCCTCGAGCAGGCGGCGGCGGCAGCGCCGGATGCGACGACGGCCTCGACGTTCGACCCGCATCGCACCGACACCTACCTCTACCTGAAAGAGCCGCAGAAGGCCGAGAAGCTGCTCGCGGCACGCGAGAAGGAGATGCCCTCCGACTACAACCCGCCTGCGCGGCTCGCTCGGGTCTATTTCGAGGAAAAGAAGCTCACCGAAGCCGAGGCGGCGGTCGATCGCGCGCTCTCGATGATGCCGAAGTCGCAGCGGCGCATCGGTATCCTCGGGCTGAAAGCGAAGATTCTCAAGGCGCAGGGCAAGAGCACCGACGCGGTGCTGCATGAGCAGCTCGACGTGCTGCGCTCGCTCCCGGCGCCGCAGCGCAACCCGGA
>VBLM01000593.1 GCA_005879095.1 Deltaproteobacteria bacterium | reverse complement strand
CCCAGCAGTACGAGGAGCCGCCGCCTCCGCCCCCGCCCGATGACGACGTGCAGGCGCCGGCAGCCCCGGAAGGCCAGCCGAGCCAGCAGACGTTCGATCAGCAGCTTGCGCCCTATGGCCACTGGGTCGTGACGCCGGACTACGGCCACGTCTGGGTGCCGGCCGTCTCGTCCGACTGGCAGCCGTACTCCGACGGCCGGTGGGTCGACAGCGAGGCCGGCTGGACGTTCGTGTCGTACGTCCCGTGGGGCAATGTCGTCTTCCATTATGGCCGCTGGGGCTGGGGCCCGCGCCTGGGTTGGTACTGGGTCCCCGGCTTCCAGTGGGCGCCGGCGTGGGTCAGCTGGCGATGGGTGAACGGCTATGCCTGCTGTTCACCGCGCCGATCCGGCACTGGGCCGTACCTCGGGCGCAAGTCGGCGCGATCGTCCGGTCGGCGCGGCCGGTGCGCGCGTTCCCGTCGTGGCGGGCGCACGCGTACGTCGGCCGCGGGTACGGCGGCGGCTGGCACCGCGGCTACGGCCGCCGCCGCTGAGAAGTCGACACTGACTGCGGGCGGGGGATGCCGCTCGAGCGAGCGCGCCCCAGATTGCGCGCCGATGCGCCTTTTTGCTCTCGCCTCGATCGCTCTCTTCGCCTGCGGTGGCGGTTCAACCCCGATCCCGACTGCGCCCGCCGACAAAGTCCCCGCGGCGCAGTCAAGCTCGATCGAGGTCGTGGTCACCGTCGTCGGCGATAGCGACCACGCGCTCGTCGTATCGGACCCGCCGGGAATCTCCTGTTCGACTTCGTGCGCTGCGTCTTTCCCGCGCGGCACGACTGTGCGACTCGCAGCAGCGACCTCGATCTGCGGATTCGAGTGGCAGGGACCCTGCTCCGGTTGGGGAGGACCGTGTC
>VBLM01000597.1 GCA_005879095.1 Deltaproteobacteria bacterium | reverse complement strand
GCCGCGATTCAACAAACCGACGCCGGTCCACGTGACGATGCGGATGCGTTGGAATGTCTGGAACCTGCGCAGTCGGCGCTGCTACCGGTTGATTCATGCCTGTTTCCTCAAGGCGCGGGGCCGGTTCGCGGCGCGCTTGATCGAATACAGCGTGCAGGGGAACCACCTGCACCTGATCATCGAGGCCGACGACAGCGGAGCCCTCACGCGCGCCATGCAAGGGCTCGCGATCCGCATCGCCAAGGCGCTGAATTCATTGATGGAACGAGCCGGCCGCGTGTTCGACGATCACTACTTCTCGCGGCTGCTCAAGACGCCCACCGAACTCGTCCGCGCGATCCGGTATGTCCTGCAGAACCACGCTCATCACTTCGGGCAGGCGGGCGCGGACCCGTTCAGCTCCGCGACCGACCGCACCGTCCTGGAGCCGCCGCGCGGCTGGCTCTTGCGAGAAGGCTGGAAACGCGTCGCGGCGCCGGCCGGATAACGGCAGCACGAGAAGGAGAACGAGAAAGAGAACGAAAACGAGAAGGAGAACGAGAACGTCCTCCTTTTCCTTCTCGTTTTCGTTATCGTCCTCCCTGGATGACGAATCGCGAGAAGGTCCTCGAGTTCACCCGCCGCCCGCTCGCGGCGGTGGCTGCTCTCGAGGACGACGACGGAAAAGGCGCGCGCTTGCTCGAGCCGGGCAGCGGAAAAGAGCTGCGCATCAAGTGGGACGATCTCTCACAGGTAGACGAACGTAAGACCCCTTTGCGCACTTCGCCCTACCTGCTTTTGATTTTTACCGACGGCCGGCAAGTCGCGCTGGCCGATGTCGGTTTTGCATTTGCACCGTCGATTGCAAATACCGGCCCGTTACCGGATCTGCCGCAGACCCTCTGCTTCCGGGATTTCCGCCATCTTTCGCAGGGAATCGAGGCTTTGCTGGCCGAAGAGGGCCGCGAAAAAGAAGCGCTGGGCGGCATCCTCCTCTGCATCGCGCTCCTCGACGGCGCCCGTGCGGTCAGGCTGGACGTTTCGCGCGAGGAGCGAAAGCTCGACGGATTGTTGCGAAAGTTGGAAGAGCGCGGCATCCGCGTGTGACTTTTGCAAAACGCGCGCAGCGCGCCTTGACAATGAAAGTCCGCCCGATATCTTCAGCACCCCGCTTATCGAAGCCGTTATCGAAATTCCAAAGACTGGAGCCACGATGCCACGCGGACGGGGTCGGTCTTCCGGGATGGGCGAGTGGGTACAGGGGCTCGGCGAGCAGATCGGCACCGAGCTGGGCCGCATCATCGCCCAGAGCGTCCAGCGCACGTTGTCGACGACCATCGACGTGAAGGACCTGGCCCGGCAGCTCAAGAGCGGGGGGCGCGGCCGGCGCGCGGCGGGCGCCAAGGGCGTGTGCAGCGAGCCGGGCTGCGGCAATCCGGTCTTGGCGAAAGGCCTTTGCCGATCGCATTACTATCGGGCCCGTTATCGCGCGCAAAAGGCCGGCACGCTGGTGACGCGCAGCCGCAACCGCGCGACGTAACGAGCCTTCCCGCTTTCTCCCGATCTCACTTCACTGTACAGTCCCGCCGGAATGCAATTCAGCTGCGAGAGCTGCAAAACACAGCTGCAGATCGCCGACGAAAAGGTGCGCGGCAAGCGCCTGATCGTGCGCTGCAAGCGCTGCGGGGCGAAGATCGGCATCTCCGATCCTGCGCTCGGCGCGCCCAAGCCCAAGCCGAAGCCGGCCGCGCCGCGGCCGTCGGTCGCCGGACCGCAGGCGGCCCATCCCGCCAGCGACACCGAGAGCACGCGCGCGATGGACAGCGACATGCTCGAAAAGGCGCTCGAGGCCTCGAAGACCGACGATCCCTCGAAGATGATCGGCGCGCCCGCGGCACAGCCGCCTGCGGAAAGCGCCGAGTGGTTCGCGATGCTGCACGGCAAGCAGACCGGACCGATGACGCGGGCCGAGCTCACGGCCAAAACGGACGATGGCGCGGTCGGACCGCGAACGTATCTCTGGAAAGAGGGGATGGAATCGTGGCAGCGGGCGAAGGATCTTCCCGAGCTGTCGACGCTCTTTCCTCAGTTGCCGGAGCCGGCGGCGCCGGCTCCGTCAATGCCGCCGGTCAACCAGGGGATGCGCCAGTTCTCCACGCCCGATTTCGCCACGCCGGTCCCGCTCGCGAGGGAGAAGGCAGCCGAACCCGCTCCGAAGCAGCCCGAGCCGCCGGTGAAAGAGGAGGAGCCGCTGCAGCTCGCCGACCAGGCCGCGGCCAACGAGCCGGCCCAGCAAGGCGCGACCGATCTGGCGGCCTGGGCGAGCGGCGAGCTGGAGCTGGCGAAGAAGTCGAATCCAGCCGTGCCGCGCGTGCCCCCGCCGGTGTCCGCGCCGCGGCGGATGTTCGAGGGCGCCGCGCCCTCCGAGAGCCGCAGCCCGATCGGCGTCATCATCGTGCTCGCGCTCCTGGCTGCCGGCGCGGTGGCGCTGTGGCTCGCCTTCGGCGGCGGGTTGCAAGCGCCGGCTCCGGCGGAGAAGGCTGCCGCGCCCGCCGCGGCGGAGACGCCGGTGAAAACCGTTCCGGCGGCAGCAAAACCGCAGCCGCCGCCTGCGCCAGTGGCGGAAGCGAAGCCGGCCGAAAAACCTCCCGAGAAGCCGCCCGCGCAGGCGACCCAGACCGGCCTCACCGCCGACCAGGTGCGCAAGAAGCTCGACGAGAACAAGGCCGCGCTGCAGGGCTGCATCGACGAGGCGCTGCGGCGCGATCCCAACCTGCGCGTCGGGAAGATCCACATCGGGACGACGATCGCGCCCAACGGCCAGGTGACCTCGGCGCGGATCGACAAGACCACGGTCGAGCAGAGCCCGCTCGGAGCGTGCCTGCGGCGGGCGACCCGGAAGATCGCCTTCCCGACGTTCACCGGCGATGCCTTCGACGTCGACATCCCCATCGTCGTCACGGCGGGCGAATAAAATGTATCTGGCGCGAGTGGTCGGAACCGTCGTGGCCGAGACCAAGTACGAGGGTCTCGCCGCGCAGAAACTGCTGCTCGTGCAGCCGGTCGATCACCAGCGCAATCCGAATGGCGGCCTGGAAGTCGCGGTCGATACGGTGCGCGCCG
>VBLM01000596.1 GCA_005879095.1 Deltaproteobacteria bacterium | reverse complement strand
CCCGGCGTGCGTCCCGACGCGCTCTGGATGAATGCCTTGAATGCAGTTGCGCCGTCGAACACGGGACCTTGCCCGCCTTGCGTCTGGAGCGCCAGCACGAAATGCGCCACCTCGTCGCCGGCGACGAAGGCGAGGTCTGCGGCCGGACCGGAACCGGTGCCCGCCCGGGCCGCCCCGAGGACCAGCGTGTCGCGCAGCGGGCCGTTGCCGAGGACCGCCTTGCCGGCTGCCGCATCGAGAGCGGAAACGAACGAAGCGGCATCGAGCGAGACCTTGGTGGAATCGATCGGGAGATCGATCGCCACGCCGCGCAGCGACGTCGCCCCCGTCGCCACCAGACGCAGCGTCAGCGCCGTGCAGGGCGCGGCGCAGGCGGCGGCGGTCAGCTTGAGCGGCTCGGCCGCGACGGCCGGCTCGGTATAGACCAGCCTGGTCCCAGCGCGCGGCGTCACCGTCACCGTGACCGACCGCGGCCCCGCGGTACCGCCCAGCCCGGTCGCGGTGAGCGCGTAGGCGGTCGTCGCCGAGGGTCGCACCACCAGGCTCTTCACCGGGCCGAGGGTGATGCTGGCCGCGCCGCCCGGCGTCACGAACCAGCCAAGCGCGTTCCCGTCCCAGCTCAAAGTCGAGGACTGCCCCTGCAGGATCGTCGAGGGCGTGGCGACGAACGACGCGATCGCAACCGGCTGCGTCACCCGCGCGACCGCGTGCCCGATGATCGTCGCCGGCTGGAATCCAGGCCCGCTGCTCGCCTCCAGTGTGTAGGTGGTGGTGACCGCCGGCGTGTCGACGGTCTGTCCGCCGGCCGCCACCAGCCCGAGCGGAATTCCGCCGCCGTGCAGCGTCAGGCCCAGGCTGTTCGACACGTCCCACGCGATGGTCCGCGCCGTTCCGGCGGGCGCCTGCGAGGGCAGCACCGAGAATTTGTTGATGGTCGCCGCTCCCGGAGCGGCCAGCGGGTCTACCGTCAGCTCCTGGGAGACGCTGCCGATCACGTTCGAGGCGCGCAGAACATAGACGGTGTGACCGCGCGGCAGGACCGCCACCGGGCTCGACCTCACCTCGCCCGGGTCGGGAACGATGCTGACCGCCGATGCGTCGCGGACCTCGTAATGGAGGTGCACTACCGTGGCAAACGGCGGGTTGGGATTGTCGACGGTGAAGCTCTCGATGCTCGGCGCGAAGTACGCGTCGCATGCCGGGAGCAGCAGCGCGAGGAGAGCCAGCCGCTTCATGGCTGTCCTCCGAACCTGGCGAGCAGCGCCGTCAGATCGGCGGAATCGATGGCATTGACCGTGCCGGTGAGGTCCGCCTGCCAGCGGTAGAACGAGCTCGCCTGGGTGGTGCCGAGGGCATCGGCGAGGTCGATCAGGTCGAGGCCGTCGATGCGCTGGTCGAAGTTGGTGTCGCCGTTGCCCCGGACGCCCGCCGGGTCCGATCCGGCGCCGGTGCCGATCTGCCAGAAGCCGCGGCCGTAAGTGCCGACGGTGAGCCGGCTCGAGGCGGGGGAGATACAGACGTCGTCGACCTCGACCAGCGGCAGGCTGCCCGCGCCGAAGCGGGTCCAGTTGATGCCGCCGTCAGTCGACCGGTAGAGGCCGACATCGGTGCCGGCGTACAGCGTGTTGGAGTCGCCGGGATCGACCGCGATCACGTCCACGGGCACGAACGGCAGTCCGCCCGAATTGACGTCCTGCGTACCGAGCGAGGTCCAGGTCTCGCCGCCGTCGGTGGTCTTGTAGAGGTGGCCGAAGCTCGCCGGCAGCGGGTAGTACGTGGTGCCGGCGGGGTTGACCAGGCGCGTGCCACGGCTGGCCACGTAATAGCTGTTGCCGGAGAGGTCGGCGGTGTCGAACGCGATGCTCGACAGGAGGTAAGCGCCGACTCCTGCGGGCATTCCCGGCGGCGCGGGCGGCACCGAGACCCACCAGTTGTTACCGCGGTCCGCCGTCATGTAGGCATACTTGCTGGAGACGGCGCCGTACACCCCGCTGTGTCCTGGATGAGTGGCGAGGTTGCGCAACCCGATGGGCTGGCCTGCGGGGGTGGGTGCGGCGAAGCTCGCGGTCGTTATCCCGGAGTCCTGCCAGTGGAGGGCTCCGGAGGCGTTGCCCCACGTGCCGCCAGCCGCGCTGAGGTAGACCTTGGCGGGCGTGCCGGTGAAGGTGACGAACGTCTGGCCGTCGGCAGCTGCGGTGTCGCGTGCCACCCGGACGAAGAAAGGCAGCTGGTCGCTGCCCATGCCGCTGGTGAACCGGGCCCACGTCTGGCCGCCGTCGAGGCTGCGGAAAAGCTTGAATTCGCTCGAAGCAACCAGTACGTCGGGCACCAGGGAACCGTCGGGCAGCGGGTGCGTGCCGGCGCTGCCGCTGACGGCGACTCCGATCCCATCGCCGCCGAGCAGCTGGTTGAAGGTGGTGCTGCTGCCGACCCGCACGCGGGTGCCGTTGTCCTGCATGCCACCGGCGATGAAGCCCTGCAGCTCGGCGGGCCAGCTCTCGGGCGCGCAGGCGACTGAGTAGACGAGGTGGGTGACCAGGCCCTGGTTGAGCTTGCTGGAGAACGAGACGCGGGCCGTGCCGACGTTGGTCGAAACGGCGATACCGCCGTCGGACCCGGCGTAGAAGGTACCGTCGGCGCCGAACGCGAGCGAGTGAAGGTCGGCGTGGATGTACGGCATCGTCAGGTCCTGCGGCACCGGCAGCCAGTTGCTGAGCACCGACCAGGTCACGCCGCCGTCAGTCGACTGCAGGAGCGAAAGATCGCCGCCTACCAGCACCAGATCGGGATTGCGCGGGTCGACCGCGAGCGCCTGGTTGTACCAGGCCTGCTGGTGGAGCACGTCGAGGCTCGGCTGGTTGGCGTTGGGATTGGTCGGCGTGCCTTTCGAGTTCAGTCCCACCCCGAGGAAGCCCAGCCCGGCGTCGTCGCTGCGGAAGAGATCGTAGGTGCCGTCGCCTTGCAAGCTCCCCGCAAGCAGGAAGACGCGGGAAGTCGCCGGCTCGCCCACCGTGCTCGGCGCAACCGCCAGCGTGGCACGGCCGATCAGCAACGTCTGCGCGTCGCCGCCGGGAAGCGCGCCGCCGTTCCAGGTCCAGGTCGCTCCATCGTCGGTCGAGCGCCAGAGAGTGAACCGGCCCGCGTTCTTGGACGCGCTGGTCGGCTGCGTCGGATCGGCCACCTCCCCGGTCGCGAGCCAGGTGTCGTTGCCCGTCCACGCCAGGCTCCAGACGAAAAAGAAAGTCTCGGTCGGGGTCGGGGTCGCGAGCGCCGCCGGCTGCCAGGTGGCGCCGCCGTCGGTGCTGCGGAAGAGGCCGACATCGGTCGTGGCGAGGACCACCGCCGAGTTGCGCGGGTCTACCTTGATGTCGGTGACGGTGCTGGCGGTGACCTGCGCGCCGCCGACGGTCGCGACCAGAGCCACCGCGTCGGACCATGTCGCGCCCGCATCGGTGCTCCTGGTAAGGCCTGGCTGCCGCACGTCGAAGGGGTCGCCGAAGCCGATATAGAGGATGTCGGGGTTCGACGGGTCCATCGCCAGCGCGCCGATGGCGGTGCTGCCCAGCGCGTCGGTGATCGGCTCCCAACCCGCGCCGGCGTCGAAGCTCTTCCACACGCCGCCCCCGGCGGTGGAGAGGTAGAGGATGTCCTTGTTCCACGGATGCGGCAGGATCTGCCGGGCGCGGCCGGAGTCGGTCTCGAAGTACTGCGCGCCGTTGAAGTCGAAATCGGCGCGGTCGGGGCCCAGGTTGACGAAGCTGCTGGCCTGCACCGGCGCGGCCATCATCCGCTGCCGGACGCCGATGCCGTAGCGATCGCGTTCGCGGCTCGCCGCCTGCAGCACGCCGAAGGCAGCGTCGCCGCGCCACTCGCGGGTGGCGTCGAGGCGAGCGCGCGGGTCGTCGCGCTCGATCTCCGCTCCGAGTGCAGCGAGCGGAGCGGCGGCGCAGACAAGCGCTATGAGCGATTTGCGGCAGTGCACTGCTCTCTCCAGGCACTGACGCTAGCACCTTCGGCAAGGCCCGCCCAAACGACCCGGGCCGCGTCCGTTCGCCTTCGGTCAGGCCGCGGGCCGGCGGAAGCGCGAGAGGTGCGCGGGAAGCTCGGCGAGAGCCGGAAAGACCTTCTCCGGATGGAGCTTCTGCGCGCGCTGGAGGAGGACATCCTCCGGCTCGAGATTGTTCGGATCCGGAATGCAGCAATCAACCGGGCAGACCGCCGCGCACGCCTCTTCGTCATGGAAGCCGACGCACTCGGTGCAGAGCGCCGGGTCGATGACGAAGATGTCCTCCCCCTGGCTGATGGCCTGGTTGGGACACTCCGGCTCACAAGCGCCGCAGTTGATGCATTCCTCTGTGATCATCGTCGCCATTCGGAAACGTCTCTATATCCCGACCGGTCAGCCGATCCAAACCGTCTTGGTGTTGACGAATTCGCGGATGCCTTCCTGCGACAGCTCGCGGCCGTAGCCGCTCGCCTTGATGCCGCCGAACGGAAGCCGCGGGTCGCTCTTGACCATGCCGTTGATGAAGACCGAGCCGGCCTGCAACTCGTCGGTGAGACGGTCGATCTCGCGCGGGTCGTTGCTGAAGGCGGCCGCACCGAGGCCGAACTGGGTGTCGTTGGCGAGCGCGATGGCGTGATCGAGGTCCTTCGCCCGCGCGACGGCGGCCACCGGGCCGAAGACCTCTTCCGTCCAGGCAGGCGTGCCCTCGGCCTGCAGCAGGACGGTGGGCTGGAAGAAGAATCCGGGCCGATCGACGCGCTTGCCGCCGCAGGCGAGCCTGGCGCCTTTTTCGATGCTGCGGCGCACCTGCTTGCCGAGGTCGTCGGCTACCTGTTTCGAGGAGAGTGGCCCGACTTCGGTCGCGTCGTCGGACGGATCGCCGACTTTCAGCGCCGCCATCCCCGCAGTGAAGCGCTTCTCGAACTCGCCGGCGATCTGCTCGTGCACGATGAACCGCTTGGCGGCGATGCAGCTCTGGCCGGCGTTCTGGATCCGCGCCGCCACCGCGACTTTGACCGCCTTGTCGAGATCGGCGCTGGGCAAGCTGCGCGCCGGCAGTCTTGCCGAGGCTGCGGCCGGCCCCGTCGCTGCCGGTCAACGTCGCGGCCACGACGCGCGGGTCTTCGACGATGCGCTGCACTTTTTCCGACCCGATCAAGAGCGTCTGGAACACGCCCTCCGGATACCCGGCGTCGCGAAAGAGCTCCTCGATGGCGAGCGCGCACTGTGGCACGCTGCTGGCGTGTTTGAGCAGGCCGACGTTGCCGGCCATCGTCGCCGGCGCGGCGAAGCGGAAGACCTGCCAGAAGGGGAAGTTCCACGGCATCACGGCCAGCACCGGCCCCAGCGGCTGGAAGCGCTTTTCCGAGCGGCGTGCGTCGCTCTGCACGAGTTCGGGCGCGAGATGGCGCTCGGTGTTTTCGGCGTAATAGCGGCAGCCGCTGGCGCACTTCTCCACCTCCGCGACCGCCGCCTTGCGCAGCTTGCCCATCTCCAGCGTCATCAGGCGACCGAGCGCGTCCTTGCGCTCTTCGAGCAGGGAGGCGACGCGCGAGAGCCTCTGCGCCCGCTCGGCGAAGCGGGTCCGCCGCCAGCTCTCGAAGGCGCGCGCCGCCTTGCCCAGCTTCTCTTCGATGAGCGGGTCCGAATCGGGCGTGAAGGTCTTGAGCGTCTCGCCGGTCGTCGGGTTCGTCGTCGCGATGGCCATGGCGACTAGATA
>VBLM01000592.1 GCA_005879095.1 Deltaproteobacteria bacterium | reverse complement strand
CGTGCATCGTCGCCGAGCGGAGCCGCGGTGATCTCGTCACGCACTGGCGCGGAAGGTATCACGGCACACCCGAAATCAGGCGCAGCGCCTCACGGAGTTGATCCTCGAGCGGCGCGGCAGGCCCGAGATTGCGGCGGACGGTCTCGGCCGTCCGCTCGGCAGCGGCTGGCCGATACCCGAGATTGACCAGCGCCGAGAGCAGCGCCTCGTCCGCGCCGATGGCGGCCGGCGGCTGCGAAGGCCGCGCGGCGGCGAGACCGCTGGTCTTGATCTTGTCTTTCAGCTCGACCACGAGCCGCTCGGCGGTCTTCTTGCCGACGCCGGAGATCTTCGTCAGCCGCGCGATCTCGTTGTGCAGGATGGCTGTGGCGAGCTCGGTCGCGGGCATGCCCGAGAGGATGTTCTGCGCCAGCCGCGGGCCCACGCCGGAAACCGAGATCAGGAGGTGGAACAACTCCTCCTCCTCGGCGCTGACGAATCCGAAGAGCTGCAGCGCGTCCTCGCGGACGTGCGTGTAGCAGCGCAGCTGCGCGCGGGCGCCCTCCGCCGGCAGCTTGCCCAGCGACTGCAGCGAGAGGTGCACCAGGTACCCGACGCCCTGGACGTCGACCACCGCCGCGTCGCCGCGCTTTTCGAGGATCGTGCCCGAAAGACGCGCAATCACCGGGCGAGCCTCAGCACCGGATCGTTCGCCCGCAAAAGGCCGCAGATGGCCGCCGCCAGCGCGTCGCTCGCGTCGAGGCGCCCGTGAAACGGAGAAATACCAAGCAAAATCGACACCATACGGCCAACCTGTTCCTTCTCGGCGCGCCCCGTCCCGGTGACCGCCTGCTTGATCACGCTGGGCGCGAAGCTGCGGACCCGCGCGCCGCACTGGACCGCGGCGAGCAACGCGACGCCGCGCGCCTGCCCGAGCACCAGCGCGCTGCGGGCATTGCGCGCGTGAAACACGTCCTCGACCGCGACGAAATCCGGCCGGTGCGCCGACAGCTCGCGCGTCAGCCCTTGATGGAGCGCGCGCAGCCGCTCTTCCATCGGCGCACTTTCCGAGAGCGCCAGCACGCCGTGGGCGAGGTGCCGCACGCGCGTCCCACCGGCGTCCTCGACGACGCCGAAACCGCAGTACCGGGAGCCGGGATCGATCCCGAGGACGCGCACGCTTCCTTTTACGCTCGCGACTCCAGCGCAGCCAACTCCTCGTCCGGGATTTCGAAGTTCGCGTAGACGTGCTGGACGTCGTCGTTGTCTTCGAGGTTCTCCACCAGCTTGAGCACCTTCTCGGCCGTCTCGCCTTCGACCTGCACCGTGGTCTTCGGGATGAATTGAATCCTGGGCGCTCCGACCCCGAGCTTTTCCAGCGACCGGTGCACCTGCATCATCGACCCGGGCTCGGTGCGCACCTCGAACCCGCCCTCCCCGTCGGCGATCACGTCCTCGGCCCCGGCCTCGAGAGCGAGGTCCATGACCTGCTCCTCGCCGGGCCCTTTCTTCACTGGAATCACGCCCTTGCGGTCGAACTGAAAGGCGACCGCGCCGGTGGTGGCCATGCTGCCGCCGCCTTTCGTGAAAATGGCGCGCACATCCCCGGCGGTCCGGTTCTTGTTGTCGGTCAAGATTTCCAGCACGAAGGCCACGCCGCCCGGGCCGTAGCCCTCGTAGATCAGCTCTTCGTAGCTCACGCCTTCCAACTCGCCGGTCCCCTTCTTCACCGCCCGGGTGATGGTCTCGTTGGGCATGTTCGCTTCGCGCGCAGCCAGGATGGCCGACCGCAGCCGCGCGTTGTGGTCCGGGTCGCCGCCGCCGTTTCGCGCCGCGACCGTCACCTCGCGGATCAGCTTGGTGAAGAGCGCGCCCTTGGTCGCGCCCATCGCTTCCTTCTTGCGCTTGATCTTGGTCCAACGGTTATGGCCCGACATTCTCTGCTCCTCGGGGGAGCTTTCTATCACGGCGGTTTTCCCGGCGTGCCGCCAACTGCTCCACACGTCCAACTTGCGTCGCTTTCCGGCGGTACGCTCTCGTCGCGCTGAAGGCTCGCGCCGCCCGGACAGGATGCGCCGCCCGGAAAACGCGACAGCTCGATCGCCTGCAGCATCAGGCGGAAAGCAGGGGGCGCATCGTCGGCCAGCCCGCGGCCGAGCAGCCGCTGGGTCGACGCGCGCAGGATCGGCAAGCCGGGCGGCAGCGACGGGTACCGGGCAGGATTGAAGTCGGAACCGGCGACGAGCGCCCTCGCGCCCGGCGCAAGCTGGACCGGCACCGGCGGCGGCGAAGCCAAGAGCGGCCGCATCAGGCCGTCATCCGCGACCAGGGCCATCGAATCGAGGAGGGCCACCCCGGGCCCGAGATTGAGCAACTCGGCATACTCGGCCTCCGGCTCGGGCGAGGGCGGCGCCGCCATCACCTCCGAGATCACCACTCGCGGCAGCGGTGCGACAGTCGTAAACGATTGCAGCGGACCACGCATGACGTGGCCGAGATCGTCCTCGGCGACCACGCGCAGCACGTGATCGCGCGCCGGCTCGAGGCCGTCGACGTCGAGCTCGAGCTTGCAGGCGAACATCTGCGGCCCGCAGGCAGGCGCCGAGCAGGAGACGTACGCCGTCGCGGTCACGCATTCGGCCGAGCAGGGCTCGGCGCCGGCATCGCCGATCAGCACCTGCACTTTCGCCGGCCAGTCGAGCGAGAGCTGCACCAGCACCGACGTGTCGCGCGCGGAAAGCTGCGCCTGGCCGGACAGCATCGCGGGCGCCGCCGTCCTCGCGCAGGAAGCGGCGGTGAACGACTGCCCGCCGTCGGGGACGCCGTCGAGCGCCAGGACGTACTTCGCGCCCGGCATCAACGCCGCGTTGAGCGCGAGCAGCACGTCGCCGTGCGCGTCGGCCGCGGCGATCTCGGCCCCGCCCGGACCCCAGAGCGCAACCCGACCCGCCTCGGCGAACGCGCGCACCATCAGGAGATTCATCGGGGCATCGCTGCCGGAGACCGGCGAGACGAGCCGGGCGCGGCGAGGCGGCGGCGCCACCTGGTAAGCGAAGCGCATGCCGTTGCCGGCCAGCTTTCGCCCCTCTGCGTCCTTCAAACGTGGCGAAATCAGGAGGAAAAAATTGCCCGCCGGCAACACCCGGTCCGGCACCAGCGTGATCGATTTGCGATCGGCCGCGATGTCCGGCTCGGCTGGAATCAACAGTGTCCGCTCGTGCGCCGACAGCTGCGAATGCTCGATGGCCGCCGCGGCCCGCTCGACGTCGGCCTCCGCCGCCAGCACCACCGTCTCGCTGCGACCCGACGCCGCCAGCAGCTGCCCCTCGTCCATCGGCTCCGAGAAGTGCACCACGAACTGTGAATTGCCGGGTATCGCTCCCGGCTGCGGCTCGATTGCAGTCACCGCCGGCAGCGACGGCCCCGCATCGGCGCTCTCCTCCAGCGCCGTCACCTTCGCACACGCCGCCATCCCCACCACCAACAGCACAGGCAACTTCATCGTTTTTCCTCCGAGTCCAAAGCGCACGCCGCCTCCTCGCGGGAGAGGGCGTCGCGAAACAGTCCAGCCGTGATCGCGTCGAGCTCCGCCGTCAGCCGGAGTTCGGCGAAGCAGGCCTCGGCGCGCAACGCGCCGGGCGAAAGAGAGATCCACCGCGCCCGCTGCTGGCGGCGCTCGATCCAGAGCTGCGCCGCCTTGTCGGCCGCTTCCCGCCGGGCCCGCGCCAGCTGTGCGTGCGCCAGAGCCAGCTGCGACTCTTCGCGCGCGTAGACGATCTGCGAGAAGTCCCACGCCAGCACCACCGACCAGGCGTGGCCGACACCCAGGTCCTGCTCTCGAACCGGCGCCAGGCGGAACTCACCGGTGCGCGATTTTTCGTCGTCGCGGAGCAGCGCCTGTCCGCGCAGCTGCGGCGCCCAGTGCGCCCGCCGCGCCCGCGCCTCCCGCGAAAGGTCCTCCGACGCCGACCCGCCCGACGCGCGCGCCGCGGCCTCGGCGGTTTCCGCCAGACCGGGCTCGGGCGAAAGGTCGCCTGCCGGCCCGGCGGCCGCCAGAAGCCACACGCAGAGTGCGAGCGCGCTGGGCAAGACTCCTCCACGGCAGTCCGGAAGTGGACCGCGCGAGCCCCGATTGCAGCCGGCGTGCCGCGTCAGAACCCGCCAATTCCCAAGCTTTTCCCAGTCCCGCGGCTATCCGGGCATGCCCAGATTGAGACGCCGTGGGTCTCGAAATGGACCCCCACCCGGAGTTGCCGCCTGCTGGAACTGCGTCCCGTAGGTCGAGAGCATTTCTGGTCCCGCACGCTGGCGTTCGCCGGCGGCCCGACGGTTCACGCGCGCCTCTTCGAAGCCCGGGCCGGCTCGCCGCTCGCGTTCGTGCGCGACGCCGCGCGGATCGCGGCCGCCTCGGTGCGGCGGGCGTTTGCGCGCATCTATTCGCTGCAGCGGCGGATCGAGACTGCCTTTCTCGCCAGCGGCGGCGCGGCCCAACTCGCCGACGCGGCTCTCGAAGGCGAGACGACGCGCGAGCTGGCGGCGCGGATTTCGAAGATCGCGCGAATGCTCTCCGGTTCGGCCGGCGCGGCGGTCCATCTGCGCTGCGCCAACGGAGTGCAGCAACTCGGCGCCGACGGCGCGCCCTGCGCCTCCGAGCTGGCGACCCGCGCGCTCAACAGCGGTCACGTCGAGTGGTCGAAGGACGCCGCCGCGGTCCCGCTGCGCGTGCACCACGAGGTAGTGGGCGCGCTTTCACTCTGTTTCGAGAGCGGCCTGCGCGACCTCCGGCCGCTGCAGCCGCTGCTCACCCGCGCCGGAGCGGTGCTGGCGGCCGCGGAGCGCGAGTCGCGCAAGGACCGATTCCTCTCGATGGCGGCGCACGAGCTGAAGACGCCGCTCACCAGCATCAAGGGCTTTTCCTATTCGCTCGCGCGCCGTCTGGAGAAGGGCGAGCCCTCCGACCCGCGCCACGTCCAGGTGCTGGAGCGGCAGGCGGAGCGGCTTCACTCCCTTCTCGAAGAGATGCTCGAAGTCTCGCGCATCGAGACCGGCCGTTTCCTGCTCCACCAGGAGCCGTGCGAGATGGCCGAGTTGGTCGAAGCTTCGCTGCGTTCGCTGCGGCGCCTCGGAGCTGACGAAGACCTGGAGTCCGAGGTCGAGCCGGCGCTGCCGCTGGTCGCCGACCGCGAGCGCATCGAGCGCGCGCTGACCGCGATGGTCCTGCGCGCGCGCATGCTCGGTGCGGTTCACATCGACGGTCACCGGCGCGATTCACGCGCGGTCCTGCAAGTCTCCTGGTCGGGCGCTCCGCTCACCGCGCCGGAGCGGGCGCAGGCGCTGGAGCCGCTCTGGGAGGCGCCGCCCTCGCAGCGGCAAGGCCTCGGCATGGCGCTGATGATCGCGCGCCGGGCCGCTGAGCTGCACGGTGGCTCGCTGCGGGCCGAGCCGTACGCGTTCGTGCTCGAGCTGCCGCTGCGGACGCCGTCGGTCGAGAACGCCGCCAACGGCGAAGGCCGCGTGCTGGTCGTCGACGACGACGAGCCGATCGCCCGGATGATGGCCGAATTCCTCGCCGAGCACGGCTTCGTCGCCGACTGGGCGGGCGGCGGCAGGACGGCCCTGGCTCGGGTCAAGTCCGCGCCGCCCGACGTGATCGTCCTCGACCTGCGCATGCCCGAGATGGACGGCCGCCAGCTGCTCGGCGCGATCCGCGCCCTCGGTCTCTCGCCGCGGGTGGTGCTCTTCTCGGCCGACCGCGAGGTCGCCCACGCCGCCCGCGAGCTGGCCTGCGACGCGTTCGTGGAGAAGCCGTTCGCGCCGGAATCGCTTCTTGCCGCGGTGCGTCGCGCGCGGTCGGCGACGAAATAGGCCGCTCGCCCTCCCGTTGAAACCAGCGCGATTCACGGGCCACTTCCCACCATGACGCCACTTCTTTGTGCCCTCGCCCTGCTCGCGACCGACGCCTGGGTCCTCGTCCGCGACGAGCAGCGGGTGACCATGAGCGGCGACCTCTCGAACCTGCGCACCGCCCAGAAACTGATGAAGAAATTCGGCCCGAAATTCCTCTGGTTCCGGCACGGCGGCAAGGAGTACGTCGTCCGCGAGGGGGAGGTCCTCAAGCGGGCCGAAGCGGTCACGGAGGGCAACGGCGAGACCGATGCGCGCGAGGCCCAGCTCGATCAGACCGACCGGGAGCTGGAGCACCAGCAGCAGAAGCTCGACCGCCACCAGGCCGCGCTCGAACAGTGGGAGGAGGCCGGCGACCACGAGAAGCTGCAGCGCGCGCAGGAAGACCTCAACCGCGCGCAGGAGCAGATCAACCGTGAGCAGGAGAAGGTGGGCAAAGAGCAGGAAAAGCTCGGTCGCGCAGAAGAGAAGCGCGCGAAGGAGATGGATCGACGGATGTCAGAAGTGATCGCCGCCGCGCTGCGCGACGGAAACGCGAAAGAGGTGAAGTGACATGATCGGGATGCTGATTGCGGCACTGCTCTCGACCGGCGGGTTCTCGCGCGACGATGCCTGGGTCGTGGTCCACGACGACCGGTCGTCTACCATGCACGGCGACATGGACGACATCCGCCTCGCCCGGCGGCATCTGCGTGAAATCGGTCCTGGTTACTTGTGGTTCCGGCACGAGGGCAAGGAGTACGTGGTGCGGGACGGCGCGGCGATCAAGACCATCGAAGAAGCCGTCCAGCCGCAGGAAGAGCTGGGAAAGACCCAAGGCGACCTCGGGCGCCGCCAAGCCGATCTCGGACAGCAGCAGGCGAAGCTCGGCCAGGAACAGGCCCGGCTCGGTCAACTGCAGGCGCGGGCGGCGATGCGTCAGGCGGAGCGGGACATGCACGGCGGAAAGTCGACCAAGGCCGATCGCGACGATGAGCACGAGATCGCCTCGATCCAGCACGAGCTGAGCAAGGCGCAACAGACGCTCGGGCGCGAGCAGGAAAAGATCGGCCGCGAGCAGGAGAAGATGGGCCGCGAGCAGGAGCGACTGTCGAAGGAAGTCCAGCGCAAGGTCGAGGCGCTGATCGAAGCCTCGCTCAAGAACGGCACGGCGAAGCCCGTCGATTGATCAACAGTGTGAGCGCGCGCACGGCGTGCCGGTCGTCCGGCCGTGGTGCTCGCGATCCTGCTCGCTGCCTGGGAACCGCAC
>VBLM01000595.1 GCA_005879095.1 Deltaproteobacteria bacterium | reverse complement strand
CCGGCGGCAGAGCCGCCAGCTCGCGCTCGGCCAGCCATTCGATCAGCGGCGAGTCCGGCAGCTTGTCCAGCTCGTCGGTGGCGAGGAACCAGCTGTCGCCGCGCATCCGCTTGCGCACGAGGCCGTCGCGCTTCAGCCCGCGCACCAGCTCGACCAGGAGCAGTGGGATCCCCTGCGTGCGCTGGACCAGCCGCTCGATGGCGGCGGCCGGAACGTTCTCGGCGGGTTCGAGCAGCCGCCGGCACAGCTCGGCAGCGCGCTCCGGCGGCAGCGCGCCGAGCCGGATCACCTCGCGCCGCGCCGCCCGCTCGCCGAACGACTTGCGCGCCTCGCCGAACGAGGGCCGCCCCAGCGCACAGACGAAGAGCGGGGCCGCCGCCTCCGCCAACGTGGCGTATTCGAGCGCGTCGAGCGCGGTGTCGTCGGCGAACTGGGCGTCGTCGAGCAGCAGGCAGAGCGGCCGCCGCCGCGCCCGCGACCGCAGCGCCTCGCCGGTGGCGCGCATCGCCATCTGGCGCAGGACGCCGGGAGTCGCGGCCAATGCGCGCACGCGAGTATCGTCGGGTCGTAACAGCCGCAGCGTCAGCGCCGCCGCCGGCCACAGCTCGGCCGCCAGCGGCGACCCGAGCGCGGCGGCAAAACGGGCGCGTCCCTCCGGCTCGGCGACACCAGGCGAAAGCTCCAGCGCGCGTCCAAGGAGCGCGCGCAACGTCTCGTCGGCATCGCCGGGGACCGGCTCCCGCGCGCGCAGCTCGAGCAGCTCCGCCGCCGGGAGGTGCGCACGCAGCTTCTCCAGCAGCGCCGCCGCCAGGTGCGTCTTGCCGTGGCCGGGCTCGGCGATCACGGTGACCGCCGCCGGCGATGACCGCTGGGTCGCGTCCTCGGCGGCAGCGAGCAGCGATCGCAGCACCTCTTCGCGCCCAACCAGCGGACCGGCGCCGAGCTGCACGATGGTCGGCGCCTGCAGCCGCGCCGCCTCGCCCGATCGGGGCGCGAAGATCCCGGCGCGCCCGGGCAGCGGTTCCCACCCGACATCGGCCAGCACCTCGACGGCGGCGGCGGTCGCCAGCGGCCCCGGCGGATCGCTCTCCTCCGGATAGCGTTCCTGCCGCGCCAGCTCCGGCGCAAGATAGCGCGTGCTCCCGTCGGCCCGCCGCTGTGTGTTCACGGCGCCGAGGTCGACGATGCCGCGCACCGCCAACCGCTTTTCGGCCAGCCCCTGCGCCGCCCGCAGCGCGCGGCGGACCGGATCCTGTCCGGCCTCGCCTGGAAAGATCGCCGCATACCGCCCGCGCCCGGCATGCCCGATCTCGCCACCCAGCCCGCGCACCGCCGACTGGATCGAGCCAACGTCCGCGGTCGACGAGAAGAGCAATAGCCCGACCTGCCGCCGCTCGACGCCGCGCGCTGCCACCGCCGGCGACTGTCCGCGCACCGCCGGCGCCTCCTCGGCGAGCGCCGCGACCAGCGCGGTCTTCAGCTCGGCAGCAGTCTGAAAACGCCGCGTGCGGTCCTTTGTCAGGCAGCGCAGCACGACCTGCTCGAGCGCCGCCGGCACCGGCGCGAACTGCGAGGGCCGCGGCGGCCGCATTCCCACCTGCGCCTCGCGCACCGCCTGGGCCTCGCCGGCGAACGGCGGCCGTCCCGCCACCATCTCGAACAGGATCACGCCGAGCGCGTAGACGTCCGCGCGCGGGTCGAGGTCGGTCCTCTCCTCGCACTGCTCCGGGCTGGCGTACTCCGCCGTCCCTGCAAAGCCGCTGCCGCGCTCCTGCCGCTCGCCGATCGGCCGCGCCAGGCCGAAATCGATCAGCCGCACGCCCTGCTGCGTCAGGAAGATGTTGTCCGGCTTGAGATCGAGATGGACGAAGCCCGCCGCATGCACGATCGCGGCCGCTTCGACCAGGGCCGGCGCGCGCGAGGCCAGCTCGGCGCGCTCCATCGGTCCCTTGATCTCGGCCAACCGCTGCGCCAGCGTCGGCGGCTCGAGCAGCTCCAACGCCAGCCAGGGCGATCCGTCGGGCAGCGCGCCCGAGCCGAGCACCGCCGGCGCGGCCTGAGGACCTACCGCCCGGAGCGCTTTCTCCTCGCGTTCGAGCTGCGCGGCCGCCACTGCATCGGCGGTCGCCACCTTGAGCGCGACCCGCTGGCCGGCCTCGGAAGTCGCCGCGACGACCACCCCGAAGCCGCCAGTGCCCAGGAGCCGCTCGACGCGGTACCCGGGCACTTCGACACGCGGTTGGTTGTTCTCGGCCATCTCGTCGGCACCCGATGCCGACGATTCTTTCTCAGTTGCAGGGCCCGCAGTCCAGACCGCAGTTGTTGAAAGTGGTGCCGGTGCCGCACGATTCGCTGTGCTGGCAGACGCCGTCGCCGCAGGTAAAGTTCACCGACGGCAGGATCCGGGTCGAGACCGGGCGGTACGTCTTCTTGCCCACCGTGCACGAGGTGTAATAGAGGCCGCTCGCGTCGGTCTTGCAGAAGTCGCGGCAGCTGCCCGCGTACTTGATCGGCGCGCAGTTCGAGCTGGCGCCGCCGCCGGAGCGGTCGGGCAGGGCGCAGGCGCGGAGGCTGCTGTCGGCGGCGGTCAGCGACATCACCCGGTCATCGCCGGAGAAGATGCCGTCCTTGCGGAACATGTTGCCGAAGAAGCAGCCCTCGCTGACGGAGAAGGTCGAGATCTCGTCGTTGCTGTACGGAATCGGCGTGCCGTCGGCGTGGTTGGCGAGAACCGAGATCGGCACGTGCATGCCGTACTTGTTGGCGTGGGCGGCGACGCAGCCCGAGACCAGCTGCTGCTCGGCCTCGGGAATCGCCTTGCCCGCCGCCCAGACCGGAGCGAGCGCGAACCCGCCCGCCCAGTTCCAGGTGTTTCCGTTCGCATCGACGTACGTGAGCACGTCCTCGACCGGCAGCGAGCAGCGCACCAGGTACTTCATCAGCATGCCGGAGCTGGCCGTGTCCGCGTTGAACCACTTCTGGAACTGGCTGTTCTTGAGTGAGTTAGCGTGCAGGCCGTTGAAGGCGAGCATGTTCGGCGGCAGGCCGTTCAAGAGGTCGCCGCAGGAGTAGGAAGCGGTCGGATCGACGACCAGGCTCGGATCGGTCAGGGTCGGATCGAGCGTCGGATCGCAAGTCGGATCGACGGCCGGGTCGCAGGTAGGCGAAGGAGGCGGGGCCGCCGCGGTGCAAGTCGGATCGAGCGTCGGGTCGCACGGAGCCGGCGGCGGGGCCACCGGGGTGCAAGTCGGATCGAGCGTCGGGTCGCAGGCAGCCGGAGGCGGAGCGGCCGGCGTACAAGTCGGATCGACCGTCGGGTCGCAGGTAGGCGCAGGCGGAGGCGTGTCGGTCGGCGCCGTCACCATGCCGTCCACGGTCAGGCAGGAAGCGTTGATAATAAAGGAAGAGAGCCCGTTCTCGGTCTGCAGGCTGGTGCTCGCCTGCGACGACGTCCCGAACTTGGGCTGGGCGTGCTGGCCGCTCCCGCATGCAGCAGCCAGCGCGAGCAGCGTCGCTGCGGTCAGGCTGGAGGCTTTTGCGGTCCGCCGCTTCACGCCATTCGAAACGGGAGCTCGGCGCGCATTGCGCACGCTCGTGCGCGACTTGAGCACGAGGCTGCGCGAGTTGCGCACGGGTGAGCGGAGGTCGTACCGGCACTCATCGGCGGGCGAATCGGGGGACGAAGAGTTGACCTGCCCCGCCGATTCGTGCGCTCCTTGGCCCGAACCGGAGTCACGGAAAATGGCGAAGATCGCCGATCCCAGAGCACGCACCCTCGTCACCGTTCCCTCCTCGTCTCCAAGCGAACTCCCGAAGAGCGCCTTCATGCTGGTCCTCACCGGCACGCGCTTCGGCGAGCTGTTCAGGCTGCCGCCCGGCCGTCCGGTGCAGATCGGCCGCGGCGAAGAGGTCGAGATCCAGCTCGACGATGAAGGCATCTCGCGCGTCCACTGCAGCGTCGAAGCGCGAGGCGCGGAAGCGATCGTGCGCGATCTCGGCAGCCACAACGGTACATATGTTGGCGGCGAGCGGATCACCGAGAAGGTGCTGGTCGACGGCGACCGCGTCCAGATCGGATCCGGCACCACCTTCAAGCTCGCCTACGCCGACGAAGTCGAGGTCAACTATCAACGGCGGCTGGCGGAGATCGCTCTGCGCGATCCGCTCACCGGCGTCTACAACCGCCGCCATTTCGGCGAGCGGCTGACTTCCGAGTTCGCGGCGGCGCAGCGGTACAAGCGGCCGCTGGCGCTGGTGATGCTCGACGTCGATCACCTGAGCCGCGTCAACGAAGGACACGGCCGCCCCGCCGGCGACGAAGTCCTGCGCGGCATCGCCCAGGTGCTGCAGGGTCTGGTGCGCGGCGCGGACGTGGTCGCGCGCGTAGGCGGCGACGAGTTCGCGGTCCTTCTGCGCGAGACCGAGCTCGAGGGCGCGCAGCGGATGGCGGAGCGCCTGCGCAAGAAGGTGGAACAGCTGCGCACGAAGCACGAAGGCAGGGAGATCGCCGTCACCGCCACGTTCGGGATCGCGGTGGAGAGCTCCGGCCAGAGCCGCGAAGGCGAAGAGCCGCGCGACCTGGTGGCGCGCGCCGAGCGGGTGCTGGAGCGCCTCAAGGAACTGGGCGTCAACCGGATCGGCAACTGAGGATCAACGGCACTTGCGCAGGATCGGCCGGGCGCCGCGTTTGATCCGGAAGGGGCCGATCTTCGTCGTACCCTGCAGCACGGTGACGGTCATCGTGTCGCCCGCGACGCGTCCTTTATAGCGCGCGCCGTACGCGGCCGCGTCTTCGTCGCGCAGGATCGGGCCGCCATGCTCGGGAGCGAAGGTGCCTTTGACGTCGAAGCTTCCTGTCTTTCCGAGATGGATGGTTCCCTCGATACGACCGTGGGCGCAGTCGAACTCGACGTCGGCGCCCGTGCTCGAGACCGTCACGCTGAGGCCGGTGCCGCCCCAGGTCCCGTTGGCCAGGATTGTTTTCACGCCAATCGTTTGAGCCCCAATTGTTTGGCCGTGAAATAATAGGTGCAAGAACACGATCGCGGCGCTGGCGGTCCTGTAGGACATTTCCGGACTTTTCCCACACCTGCTTCAGTGTCTTTTCACCAGTAATTTCCAAATCTTCCAAACATCCGACCACTATTTGACGCTTCCATCTTGTTCAAGGCCCGACCCTTGCATTACGGTCCCCCGGATCCAACCCCCGATGGAGGCCGAATCGCCGCCCCCCGCTCCGGCCTGAATACCCGCATTCTGGCCGCCATATCGCTGTCGCTGCTCGCCGGCTCGCAAACGCTGGCACAGACGGCCGTGAGCCGCGCCGCTCCCGCGCGCGCGCAGGCGCTGGGCAAGCCCACCGAACACCGCCTGAAGAAGGGCCGGCCGTTCGACGGCGATGTTCAGGAGCCGGACGCGCACCCGATCCCGGCGCCGGGTACCGAAACGGCGCAGGGGCCTTCGGCGGAGCCCCCCGCGCCGTCAGTCAGCGGGCCGGCGCCCGGGTCGAGCTCCAACTTCGACGGCCTCGATTTCCAGACCTGGGGCGCGGGACATCCGCCTGACACCAACGGCGACGTCGGACCCAACCACTACATCCAGACCGTCAACACTTCGATCGGGATCTTCGACAAGAGCGGGAACCGGTTGGCGGCGTTCACCTTCAATACCTTCATGTCGCAGGGCAATTTCGGCAATCTCTGCGACACCAACAACTTCGGCGACCCGGTGGTGCTCTACGACACCTTCGAGGACCGCTGGGTGATCAGCGATTTCGCCTTCACGCTCGACGGCTCGACCCCTCCGAACGTGATCAACCCGCCGGGCAACTTCCAGTGCATCGCCGTGTCGAAGAGCGGCGACCCGATCGCGGGCGGCTGGAACTTCTATTCGGTCAACACGACCGGTGGCCTCGGCGACTACCCCAAGCTGGGCGTATGGCCCGACGGCATCTACATGTCGGTCAACATGTTCAACTACGTCGGTGGCGCGTTCCAGAACTCGCGCGTGTACGCGTTCAACAAGGCGCAGATGTACGCCGGCGAGCCCACGGTGCAGGTGGTCTCGTTCGACGCGCCGTCGGCCGAGTTCACGCTGCTTCCGTCGAACGCCCGGCTGCAGTCGGGCACGCCACCCTCGGGCAGCCCGAACTACTTCGCGGTGGTCTGGCAATTCCTGAACCAGGTCAGCATCTACAAGTTCCACGTCGACTGGAACAGCATCGGAAACTCGACCTTCACCGGGCCGTTCGCTTCCATCATGCCGTTCTGGTGGGAGCAGTTCAGTGGCGCCAGCCAGCGGGTGCCGTCGACGGGCAACTCGCTCGACACGCTCTACCCGCGGCTGATGATGCAGAACCAGTACACCAACTTCTCCGGCGTGGAGTCGCTCTGGACCAGCCACACCGTCGGCGCCGGCAACCCGACCACGAACGCCACCTCCGCCCAGGCGGCGGTGCGCTACTACCAGGTCAAGGTCAGTGGCGGCAGCGTGGAGGCGAACGCCACGCAGGCCTTTACCTACAGTCCCGACACCACCGTGCACCGGTTCCTGCCCAGCGTGGCGGTCGACCGCGCCGGCGACATGGCCATCGGCTACAGCGCCTCGAGCGCGACGTTGAACCCCGCCATCCGCTACGCCGGGCGGCTCGCGGCCGACCCGGTCAACAGCATCAGCCAGACCGAACAGTCGCTGATCGAAGGAAGCGGCTCGCAG
>VBLM01000591.1 GCA_005879095.1 Deltaproteobacteria bacterium | reverse complement strand
CTTCGTACGACGGGCAGACGGAAGTGGCGATGCGGATCTTCCAGGGCGACCACCCGCACGTCTCGCACAACGAGCTGCTCGGCGACTTTCTCTTCTCCGGTTTGAAAGCGGGTCCGTCGGGAAAGGCACGCCTCGAGATCACGTTCGACGTCAACATCGAAGGCATCTTGACGATGTCCGCGCGCGACCTCGAGACCGGCAAGCAGATGAAGACGACGGTGCGCGTGACGCAGCACTGATGCTCGTCTTTCGATCGGACCCGGGTTCTGTCGATCCTGCGGCGGTGCATGCTTCGGCGCCGGTCGCCGACCTGCACGCGCATCCGTCGCTGAATGCGTACTACCTGCGGCGCGATCTGGGGCGGGAGCATCGGGGCCCGGTCCGGTGGAATCCGCTGCGGCAGCAGATCGACCTGCCGCGGGCGCGGGCCGGCGGCTTGCGGGTCCTGACCAACTGCGTCTACGCGCCAGCGGTGCTCCCGGTGCGCCCGTTTCGCGCGGCGCTCGGCGCGTTTCAGGCGCTGGAGGACCTGTGCGCGCGCAACCCGGCGCTGGCGCAGGTGGCCCGGCGGCGGGGCGACGTTGCAGCGGTACTGGCTTCCGGAAAGCTGGCCGTGATCCACGCCGCGGAGGGCGGACATCATCTGGAGGGCTCGCTGGAGAAACTCGGCGAGTTGGCTGCGCGCGGGCTGCGGTACCTGACGCTGACGCACTTCATCCACAACGGCATCGCGCAGCCGGCCCGGTTGCCGGGACGATTCTACTTTTCGGTCCTGCGCGGCGCGCCCGGCCTGACTTCGTTCGGCCGCAGCGTGGTCAAGCGCTGCGAGGAACTGGGCGTGCTCGTCGACGTCACGCACTGTTCCGACCGCTCCCTCGCCGACGTGCTCTCGATCGCGACCAAACCGTTGGTCGCCACGCACACCGGCTTCCGCCGCTTTCTGCAGACCGAGAGAAATCTATCCGACGAGCAGGTCCGGCTGATCGCCCGCACCGGCGGCATGGTCGGCGTCATCACCTGGAACGACCTGCTCGGCGGCGACTCGATCGAAAACATGGCCGACTCGATCGTCCACGGCGCCCTCATCGCCGGCCCCGACCACATCGGCATCGGCACCGATTTCGACGGCTGGGTCCCCTCCGCCGCCGGCATCCGCAACGCCCTCCACTACCCCGCCCTCACCGAAACCCTCTCCCGCCGCGGCTTCACCTCAACCGAACTCACCTCCATCCTCGGCCGCAACTATCTGCGAGTACTGGGGGAATAATCCGGGGACACAATACGCATTTTCCGGTATGTCAGACCCCTCCACTACCGTTCGCGCATGGCCCGAATCGCACGACTATCTCTGCTACATCGCGCACTTACGCGAATGGTGCCGGCGCTTTTCCATCGACGTATGGGCGTGGTGTCTGATGCCGAATCACGTCCACCACATCCTCGTGCCGCCATCGGAGGACGCCCTTCGCTCGGCGCTCAGCGAAGCGCACCGGCGCTACACGCTTTCGATCAATCGCCGGATGGGATGGACGGGCTGCTTGTGGCAGGGACGATTCTCGTCGTACGTCATGGACGACCTGCACACGCTCGCTGCTGTGAGGTACATCGAGCTGAACCCGGTCCGCGCGGGGCTCGTCGCGCGACCTGAAGAGTATCCCTGGAGCAGCGCGCGGGCGCACCTCCTCGGCTGCGACGACGGTCTCGTCCGCGTCGCGCCCATGCTCGAACGCGTCGGCGACTGGGCGGCACTTCTCGGAACCTCGCCGACCGACGACGTCATGGGCCAGTTGCGCCAGCATCAGACGACGGGGCGGCCGTTGGGCGGCGACGCGTTCGTCGAACGCATCGAGCAGGGTCTGGGCCGGCAGCTGAAACCGCAGAAAGCGGGACGGCCGCAGTCGGGGGGATACCGTGAAATACGTATTGTGTCCCCGAATTAAATTGCGGACTCCAGGGTCGGTGGCAGCGGGAGCACTTTCGGTTTGCGGAAGGCAGAGAGCATCAGGCCGCCCATGATCAAGGTGGGAAGCAGTTGCATGGCGTGGTAGCCGATGGCGAAAGCGGCGGCGCGTTCGGTGGAGCCGCCGAAGGCGACCAGGGCGCTGCCGGCGCCGAGCTCGAAATTGCCCAGTGATGCCGGTGGCGAAGGGATCGCCAGCGCGAGGTTGACGCCGAAGAGGACCACCATCGCGTGCGGCAGGTCGTGGGGCAGGCCGAAAGCATCGAGCGCGACCACGGCGACGGCGATCTCGACCATCCACGAAAGCGCGGCGAACCCCGCCGCCAGGGCGACCGCCCGCGGATTGCGTGCGGCCACCAGGCCCGAACGCACGCGAACGACGAGCCGGCCGAGACGCCCGGTGCCTTCGCTGCCCGGATGCCGCGCCAGCCGCAGAAGCACGAGGCCGAGCGCGATCGCGCCGAGCATGCCGAGCCACAAAACCACGGCCATCCAGCGCGGCACCGGGAGCAACAGCGGCAGCACGCCCGCGAAGGCGAACATCACCAGCCCGTTGATGGTGTGGTCGAGCGCCACCGTTCCGAGCGATGTCGCGCGGCCGAGCCCGGTGGCGCGCGCGAGCAGCTCGGTGCGGACCGCTTCGCCCGCGCGCATCGGCAGAAACGCGGAAGCGGCCTGCCCGACATACATCGCCGCGACCGGCGTCATCCGCGGCACCCGCGAGTGCACCGCCTTGACCAGCGACGACCAGCGCAGCCCCTGCAGCGCCGTGCACGGCAGTCCGACGGCGGTGGCGAGCAGCGCCAGCTTCAGATCCACGCCCTCGAACGAGCCGAACACCTGCTCCCAGTCGAGCCGCCGCGCGAAGACGATCACGCACGTCCCGACGATCAGCCACACGCCGATTCGGATACCGAACAGCAGGCGTTTCCGGGCGGGCGTCACGATGCCCGCAATCTAGTTACCGGTCCTTCTCATGCGCTTGCCCGGAATTGGACTTCGGCGGCGCGGCGTGCGGCGCCGGCTTGGCGGCCGTAGTCGACGGCGCGGGGGCCGCCGAGCCGTGAGGCTGGCTTTGAGCGCCCTGAGCCTGGATCGGCGCACCCTGGGGTCGTGGCGCACCGCCGTACTTCGGGGCCGGGACGCCGCCGAAATAGATCGGCCGCTGCGGCGCCGCGCGAGGACCTTCCCGAACAGGAACCGCAATCGGCGCCGACCGCGGCCGGTAGAACCCGATGCTCCCGGCATGCGGCTGCGCCGCGTGGGGGGCCGCCGCGTCGGTCACCGGCAAGGGACGGACCGCCTGGCCGGTCGCTCGCTCGACCACCTGGATGGGAGGCGCCGCCCGCGGCCCCCGCCCGCGCACCGGCACGGCGACGCGCTGCGGAATCGGAACCACATTCCGCCGGACCGGATCGAGGAAGTGCCGTTCGCCCACATACACCCACCGTGAAGGCTGCTCATAGACCGTGGCGCCCGGTCCGAGCGGGCACCAGCCCGCGTATCCGTCGCCCCACCGCCATGCCACCCAAGCCGGCGCCCAGACGCGGCCCGGAATCCATGTCCACCCGTAGTCGGGCTGCCAAGCCCACCGCCCGTAGTGGTACACCGCCCACCCGAACGGCTCATCACTCACCCACGCCCACCCGGCGTTGGTCCACATCCACCGCCCGTAAAGGTACGGCTGCCAGCCGTCCGAGACGCGGGTCGGCCGCCAGACCCGGCCGTAGTCGAACGTGTCGATCCACTCGCCGTTCCAGTTGAGCTCGCTGTCGCTCTGGAAGTCGTCGAACGTCGGCCCTTGATCGGGCGGCGTGTAGTCCTGCTGATCGTAGTTGTATGAGTAGTCGTCGTCGCCCGGATACTCCTGGGCAAAGACGGGCGCGGCGACGAGCAGGGCGGCGAGCAGGATGGTCTTCATGGGAACG
>VBLM01000590.1 GCA_005879095.1 Deltaproteobacteria bacterium | reverse complement strand
CACGGCCACGCTGACGAGCGCCCAGTGGGACGGCAACGTCGGCGGGCTGATCTTCGTGCGCGTCAACGGCACCGCGACCATCCAGGGCGACGTGAGCATGGACGGCAAGGGCTTCCGCGGCGCGACCAACACCAGCAGCTTCGGTGAAGGCTTCAACGGCGCTGTCGCCGGCGGCGGCGG
The DNA here is from genome assembly GCA_005879095.1 of Deltaproteobacteria bacterium. Classification (GTDB taxonomy): domain Bacteria; phylum Myxococcota; class Myxococcia; order Myxococcales; family 40CM-4-68-19; genus 40CM-4-68-19. Next base: position 876 of record VBLM01000590.1, on the reverse strand, counting down.
CGGGCTCAACAGCGCTGGAGGCGCGTACTCGTATGGTTCTTCGAACCTCGCCGTCCTCTTCGGCGGCGCGGGCGGCGGTTGCACCAGTACCTGCACCGCCGACAGCGGGCGCGGCGGCGGCGCCATCGTCATCGTTGCGCACGACCTCTCGATGCAGGGCGCGGCGACGACTAACTGGGCGGGCAGGGTGCACGCGCTCGGCAAGCCGGGCGGGTCGGGCGCGGGCGGCAGCGTCTGGCTCGCGTCGGGCTCGATGGTCCTCGGCGACCTCGGCGGCGCCGGCAGCATCAGCGTGAACGGCGGGGGCAACGGCGGCGCGGGGCGGATCCGGCTCGACTTCCTTTCCAGCGACGTGAATGGCGTGTCGTGCGCGCGGACGTCGAACAGCGCGTCGTGCACGCTCGGGGTCCACGGCCCGCTCTCGGCGCAGTCGGCGCCGGCGTATGTGATCGATCCGTCGTCTCCGTCGAACATCCAGATCGCCAAGCTGGAGCTCGCACTGGGCGCGCCTGCCAACGCGGTCTATCGCGCCAGCGCGACCGAGCCGCCCACGTTCTCGACGCCGCTCGCGCAGGGCGAGTCGGTGAACTTCGGCCAGGGGGCAAGTCCCAGCGTGGGGAAGAAGTTCCGCTGGCGCGCGGACCTGACGCCCGATCCCGGTACGACCCAGCTACTGCTCGGACTTCAGTGGTCGCTGCAGCTGTCTCCGTCTCCATAGGGCGAGCATTGCCGCGAGCAACAGCGCCAGGCCCGGCCCGCTCGTCGACGAGCAGCCCGAGCGGTGCGCGCCGTCCGGGGGAGGCTGCTGGCCCGGATTGCTGCTGGTGCCGCCGTCGGGCGGGAGCACGCCGCCGTCGGCGACCGCGCCCACCTGAT
>VBLM01000589.1 GCA_005879095.1 Deltaproteobacteria bacterium | reverse complement strand
GCTCGCGCACCGCCTGCTCGTGCAGGGCCTTCTCGCGCTGCACCGACGCGAGCAGCCGGCGCTGCTGATCGACGCGGCCCTCCAGCGACTGGCGCCGCTCGGACTCGGCTCGCACGCTGTCCTGAAAGTCGTTGCGCGCGGAAGCGAGCTCGTCGCGCGCCGCCCTCGCGCCGTCGGCGGTGAAGCGCAGCATCGCGAGCGCGTCGAGGTCGGCTTCCAGCAAGGCGTTGAAGAGGCGGCGGCGGCGCAGGACGTCGGCAATCGATCGCGCGCCGAGAAGGAAGCGGACGTACCCTTCGCGCCCCAATCTGTACCGCGCGGCGAGCCGCGGTCCGACGATTTCGGTCGCCTTGTCCAGCTGCAGCTGCGCCGACTGGGCGCGCTCTTCCACCAGCACGAGCCGCGCGTTTGCCGATCGCAGCCGCGCCTGCGCCGCGCGCAGCGCCCTGCCCTCCAGCTCGATCTGGCGCTCCAGATCGGCGAGCTTCCCCAGCAGCGAAGCCTCGCGCCCGGCCAGCTTGATCGCGGCGGCGCGCTCCTCGTCGAGGCGCTGCTGCACTTCCGGCAGCGACTGCGGCACCGCGACTGCTGCAGCCAGAAGAAGCCCGATCATGTTCTCAAGAATCTCGCGACCGCGAGCCAGCTGCCGAACAGGCCGACGACCGTGCCGATGCCGAGGAGCACCGCTCCGTGCGCGGGCACCAGGTTCGGCGCGCTGATTCCGGCGGCGAAAGCAAACGCCTGCGACGCGCCCGGCAAGAGCCACTTCTGCACCGCGATCACCGCGCCCAGCGCCAGCGCCGCGCCGAGCAGGCCCTGCAGCGCGCCCTCGAGCAGGAACGGCGCGCGCACGTAGCCGTCGGTCGCGCCGACCAGCTTCATGATCTCGATCTCGTCGCGCCGCGCGTACACCGCGAGCCGGATGGTGTTGGCCACCACCAGCAGCGCCGCGCCGAGCACGGTGAAGAGGGCGCCGGCGCCGAAGACGCGTAAGCCGCGCGCCAGCGCCTCGAGCTTGTCGAGCCACTCCCGGCCGTAGTCGACCTCCGAGACGCCCGGCAGCGTGCCCAGTTGCGCCGCCAGCACGCGCACGCCCGAGGGCGGCAGCGAAATGCGCGGCGTGATCTCCAGCGATGGCGGCAGCGGGTTCTGCGAGAGCCCGTCGAGCGCGCCGGCCAGATCGCCGAGATCGGTCCGCAGCCGTTTCAATGCCAGCGTGCGATCGACGTACGCGACCTCGACGCCATCGTTCTGTCCGCGGATCTGCTGCGCCAGCGCGCGCGCCTGGTCGTCGCTGGTCTGCTTGTCGAGGTACGCCGAGCACGAATGAGGCGCCGATGAAGAGCGACAACGAAATCGTCAGCACCGAGACCAGGCTGGGCAGCGGCGCGCGCCAGAGGTTGACGGCGGCGCGACGCGAGAGGCGCCATGCGACGTGGCCGATCATGCGTCGAACACCAGGCGGCCCTTTTCCAGGGCGACGGTGCGCTTGTGGTAGCGCGACAGCAGCGTG
>VBLM01000588.1 GCA_005879095.1 Deltaproteobacteria bacterium | reverse complement strand
GTCGCGCGTCAACAGGGCAATCGCGTCCATTCGAAAACCTCCTGCACGCAGGGTGCGCATTTCGCGGCGGACGCGCTCGGCCGCCCGCCCGCCCAGCCTTCAGAAGGCGTAGCCGAACGCCACCGAGAGCACCGGGCCGCTGCCGGTGGCGATGCGCAAGGGCGCGAGATCGTCCTCGGTGGGCGACCCGTTCAGGATGCGGAGGTTGCGCTGGAGCAGGCGCGCGTAGCCGGCGGCGGCGAGGAAATTGAAACCGCCGAGCCCCTGGTACTCGAATCCGGCGACGAACTGCAGATACGGCGAGGGGCCGATGGAGTACGTGAACGGGCGGCCGGAGTCGCCGGTCTGCGAGAAGTCGCCGAAGCCGGTGCCGTAGAGAAAACCGGCGCCGAGAAACGGCGTCCATTCCCGCAGCGAGAAATTCCAGCGGGCGCGCGCACCGAGCTTGGCGGCTTCCGCGCTGATCCCGATGCCGGCCTCGATGGTGAAGTGCGGATCGAGATGCCGCGCCACGACCGCCCCGACGCCGGCGAGGCCGTTCCAGCCCAGCTCGAACGAGATCACCCACGGCCGCTGCGAGCGCGGATCGGACCCGGTGGCGATCGGCGTCACCTGCGCTTCCGGCAGCTGCGGCTGGGGAAGGTTCGCTATCAGCAAAGCGAGGAGCAGCGTCATCGCAACCGGGCGATCTCGTCGTCCACCTTGTGCGATCGGGCGAACTTCGGATCGGCCGCCTGCAGGGCCGCGAAGCTCTGCAGCGCGCCGCCTTTGTCGCCCTGCTGCGCGCGCAGCTTGCCCATCTCGTAGAGCGCGCGGGGCTGCTTCGGGTCGAGCTGCAGCGCGTGCGCGAGCGTCCGCTGCGCCATCTCGGCGCGTCCCAGGCCACGCATCGCGCCGCCCAGAGCCGCGGCCGTGCGCGCGTCGTTGGGCCGCATCGGCATCACCCGCACGACCGCATCGCGGGCATCCTGATACTTGCCTTCGTCGAGGTCCCTCTCGCCCTCGGCGAGGAGCTGATCGAGACCCTTCTCCAGCTCCGGCGTGCGCTGGGTATTCTGCACCGCCTCCTGCAGATTCTGCACTTCCTGCGGGGTCGGCTCGCTCGCGATCGGAGGATGGCCCGCCGGAAGCTGGCCGTGCGGCTTGAAGACTTCCTCCGCTTTGGGCAGCGTGTCGCGCACGAGCGGAGCGCGCGGGCTGTCGGGCGCGACCTTCAAGAGTCGCTCCCAGTACTTCCTGCCCTCGGCGATCTTCTGCTGCTCGAGCAGGATGGCGCCGACGAAGAAGAGCGATTCGGGATAGTCGGGTGCGCGCTCGAGGACGCGGCGATGTTCTGCCAATGCGCTGTCAGGATTGCCAATCAAATAGAATGAATTGCCGCGCCGGGATCGGACCGCGAGCGCCATCTCCAGCGCCCCGTCGAGGCAGCGCAACCGGTGCGGCGGGTCGAGCTTCCTGGCCACTTCCGCGATCTGCGTCAGGCCGTACTCGGAACCGCTGCGGCGGCACTCGGAAGGCAGATCCCCCGGCGGCGCAGCTCGGCCTCGTCGGCCTCGACCGGCGCGGCCAGGTCCTCCGCCTGCCGGAATGCATCCACCGCTTCGAGGTAGCGGCCGTTGTCGTAGTAGAGGTTCCCCAGCGCGCTGAGGATCTCGAACGTCTTCGGCTTGTCTTTGAGCTGGTCCTTGAGACGGTCGACCTCCGCCAGGAGCGCCTTCGAGTCCCCGGGGTCGAGCGCCGCGCCCGCGTCCTGCGTGCTCTGCGCCGGCTTGCAGGCGAGCACTGCTGTGAGAAGAAGGCCGAGGCGTCTCATTTCTCGTCTCATTCGCGGGCAGGCCCGTCTTCGGCTTCCGGCTCCGGAAGCGTACGGTGGATCGGCCGGTACGGGCGAACCTGCGCGCGCTCGTCGGGCGAGAGCCGCGCGAGCAGCTGCGCGATGGTCTCGCGCGCCTCCGGGTGCACGGCCTCGGGAGCCACTTCCGCCAGCGGCACCAGCACGAACGCGCGCTGGGCGAGCAGCGGGTGCGGCACTTGCAGGCCCGTCTCGCGCACCAGTCGGTCGCCAAAGAGGAGAAGATCGAGATCGATCTCCCGCGACCCCCAGTGCTCTCGCCGGACCCGGCCGAGCAGCTCCTCGATGGCCCGCAGCCGGTGCAGCGTGGCCCGCGGCGAGAGCAGCGTGCCGACGTGCGCGACCGCGTTGAGATAGTGCGGCTGCGGGGGGCCGACCGGCTCGCTCTCGTAGGCGAGGGAAATCCTGCGCAGCTGGAAGCCCGGCTCCCACGCCAGCCGGTCGACCGCGGCGCCGAGGTTCGCCAGCCGGTCGCCGAGGTTCGACCCCAGCCCGACGAACGCCTCGATCACGTCGCGGCCTCCTCGAGGAACCGCTCGAGCATCCGGTAGGCCCGCTCCAGCGCTGCCTCGCCGCAGCTCTCGTTCTTCTGATGTGCCTGGGCCTGCTCGCCGGGGCCGAAGTTGGCGGCGGGTATGCCGTGGGCGGCCAGCTGCGCGACGTCGGTCCAGGCTTGCTTGGCCTCGATGGGGGCGGCCGTAAGTGCGCGGAATTCTTGCAACAACGCGTTGTCGAGGATCACCGGCCCCGACGGCGCGCGGTCGGTGACCTTGCACTCCGCGCCGAACCTGGCCGCGACACTTTCGATTTCGCGCTCGGCGTCGTCGAGCGTGCGGCCCGGCGCGAATCGGTAATTCAGGTTCAGCTCGCACCTGGCGGGGACGACGTTGCGGCCGGTGAACCCGTCGATGCGCGTGACGCTCATGACCTCGTAGAACGTCAGCTCGCCGATGCGGATTTCGCGCCGCGGCGTCTCCTTGAGGTGGGTGAGCAGCGCACCCGCCTTGTGGATGGCGTTCTCGCCCTGCCACGGCCGGGCGCTATGAGCACTGCGCCCGCGGAACGTGAGGGTCGCGTGCATCGAGCCGCAACAGCCGAGTTGCAAGGCGAGATCGGTCGGCTCGAGGCAGAGCGCGAGGCTGGCCTTGCGGAGATCGGGGCGCTTGTCGAGCAGCGGCAAGAGGCCGTTTTCGGCGATCGGACCCTCTTCGCGGTCGTAGAAGACCTCGACCAGCTCGACGGGAAGCTTTTCGAGATCGAGGTTCTTCCACAGCTCGATCATCACCGCCAGCGCACCCTTCATGTCGGAGGCGCCGCGGCCGAAGATGCGGCCGTTCTCGCGGCGGGCGGGAAAATCGCCTTCCTGAAGGGGGACGGTGTCGAGGTGGCCGGCGAGAATCACGGCCGGCCTGGCGCCGCTGACCCGGCCGGCGACGACGGCGTTGCCGACGCGCTCGCCCTGCACCGCGTCCTGGACATAGGCGGCGATCGAGCCCTCTTCGCCGATCGGACTGCGGATTTCACAGAGCTGCAGCGTTCGCGCGGCGCAATCCATGGTCAGGCCGAGACCCCGAAATCGCGCAGCGCCGAGTTCAGCGAGGTTTTCTTGTCGGTGCTCTCTTTTCTGGTGCCGATGATCAGCGCGCAGGCCGTGAGGTATTCGCCGGCCGGGAAGTTGCGCGGCCGCATGCCGGGGATGACCACGCTGCGCGCAGGAACGTGGCCCTTGATCAGGTGCTCGTCTGGGCCGGTGACGTCGTAGATCGGGGTCGTGCTGGTGAGGACGACTCCTGCGCCGAGCACGGCTTCCTCTTCGACCAGCACGCCCTCGACCACCACGCAGCGGCTGCCGATGAAGGCGCCGTCCTCGATGATCACCGGCCGCGCGCCGGGCGGCTCGAGCACGCCGCCCAGCCCGACGCCGCCGGAGAGGTGGACGTTGCGCCCGACCTGCGCGCAGGAGCCGACGGTGGCCCAGGTGTCGACCAGCGTGCCGGCGCCGACCCGGGCGCCGATGTTCACGTAACCCGGCATGATGATTGCGCCTTTTTCGACGTGCGCACCGTAGCGGACGACGCCGGGCGGGACCACGCGGAAGTCGCCGAGCTGCTGCTTGGGCGGGATCTTGTCGAAGAACTGCAGCTCGCCGGCGCGGTAATGCTCGCTGACGGTGACCGCGAAGTAGAGGTTGATGGCCTGCTGGATCCAGCCGTGGATCGTCCAGCTCGAGCCGGTTTTTTCGGCGACGCGGAGGGTGCCCTGATCGAGCCGGTAGACGACTTCGCGCACCGCCTGACCATCCCGGCCGGCCAGAAGGCCACGGTCGCCGGCTGCCTGCTCGACGGCCGCGCGCAACTCGTCGGCCGAGGCGTCGGGAAGCCGGAGATCCTCTGCGGCAGGGTCGCGCATGGGCGGCGCACGCTAACACGACGATTGCCTAGACGGGCCAGGCTTCGACGGCGGCTTTGCAGTCGGACAGCGTCGGCACCATCGCCAGCCGGATGAAGCCTTCGCCGGAAGGACCGAAGCTGTTGCCCGCCACGACGAGGATGTTGGCTTCGGCGAGCCGCGCGGCGTACGAGTCGCTGGTGAAGCCGGGTGGGACGCGGACCCACAGGTAAAACGCGCCGTCGCCGCCGACGGCGAGGCCGAGCTTGCGCAGGTGGGCGAGCAGGACCGCCCGCTTGTCGGCGAACACCTTCCGCCGTTCTTCGACGTGCGCGTCGTCGTTCCAGGCCGCGATCGCCGCCGCCTGGACGAAACCCTGCGAGGCCACGCCGAAATTCGCGCGCGCTTCGCGCAGGGTCGCGATCAGCGCCGGATCGCCGGCGATGAAGCCGGACCGGTACCCGGTCATGCCGCTGCGCTTGCTCAAGGAGTGGATGGCGATCAGGTTCTCCCGCGAGCCGATCTGCAGCGCGCTGTGCGGCGGCGGACCGACGTAGAGATCGACGTATGGCTCATCGCAGACAACGACGAAACCGTGCTCGCGCGCGAGTGAAAGCAGCCTTTCGTGATGCGAGCGAGGCGCGCCCGCACCGGTCGGATTGTGCGGATAGCAGTCGAACCAGATCGACGTCTGCCGCCACTGTTCGGGCGAGATCGCGTCGAGATCGGACAGGAAGGCGCGCTCGGCCTTCAACGGATACGTCCGGGCCGTGCCCTGCGCGAAGAGGATCGCCCGCTCGTACACCGGGTACGCCGGGTCGGGATACCAGCACAACGGCCGCGCCGGATTGAGCGCGATCATCGGCAGGTGGAAGAGCGCCTCTTTGGCGCCCGCGCAGGGCAGGATTTCGGTGTCCGGATTGAGCGAGAGCGAAAAGCGCCGCGACAAGTACGCGGCGACCGCGCGTCGCAACGCCGGCATCCCCGAGATCGACGGGTACTGCGAGACCTCGGAAACGGCCTCCCGGAGGGCCTTGCGGATGAACTCCGGCGTCGGCTCGCGCGGGTCGCCGATGCCGAAGTCGTAGAGCGGCTTGCCCGACCGCGCCGCCGTCTCGCGCTGCGCGTTGGCCTTTTCCTGAAGATACGCGGCGAGCCTGCCGAGCAGCGGATTCAGTGCCGGTTTCACTCTGCGCGGACCTCGTTCCGCAGGACGCCGACGCCCTCGACCTCGATCTCGCAGACGTCGCCGGCCTTGATCGGCCCGACGCCGGCCGGCGTGCCGGTGGAGACGATGTCGCCCTCCTCGAGCGTCATCCCGGCGCAGATGAACGCCAAGAGGTGCGGCAGCGGAAAGATCTGGTCCTTCGTCCGCCCGTTCTGCTTGACCGCGCCGTTCACGCGGCACTGCACGCGCAGGTCGGACCAGTCGAGGCCGACCGTGACCCAAGGCCCGACCGGGCAGAACGTGTCGAACCCTTTCGCCCGCGTCCACTGTCCTTCCGCCCGCTGGATGTCGCGGCAGGTGACGTCGTTCAGGCAGGTGACGCCCGCGATAGCCTTGGCGCACTCGGCCTCCGACGCCTTGCGCAGCCGCTTGCCGATCACCACCGCCAGCTCGGCTTCGTGGTGGACGTCTTTTGAAACCGCAACCGGCGGCAGCACGATGGTCTGCCCGTGCCCGATCAGCCCGCTGGTCGGCTTCATGAAAATCAACGGCTCTTTCGGGACCTCGGACGCCAGCTCCTTCGCGTGGTCGAGGTAATTCTTGCCCACCGCGACGATCTTCCGCCCGATCCCCCAGGGCATCAGCTGCAGCTTGGCGAGCTTGCGCTTTCCGCCCACCCTCCGGCCGCCCTCGAGCATCGGATCGAGGCCGGAGATCTCTTCCAGCTCGTCGCCCTGCACCACGCCTTCGAGGATCTCGCCGTCCTGGCCGAGA
>VBLM01000587.1 GCA_005879095.1 Deltaproteobacteria bacterium | reverse complement strand
GCGTACGCGCCGAGGCGCATCGTGCCGCCCTTGGCCGAGACCTGTTTCTGATCGGCCATCAGCGAAACGACCGGGTGTGGCGTGCCCTCGTCGAACTCGTTCGAATTCGCCTTGTCGAGGCCGCAGACGTTCCTCGCGAACTCGATCGCTGCCATCTGCAGACCGAGACAGATGCCGAAGAACGGGATCTTCCGCTCGCGCGCGTATCGGACAGCGGCGATCTTGCCCTCGGTCCCGCGGATGCCGAATCCGCCGGGGACGAGGATCGCGTCGGCGTGCTGCAAGAGCGTGTCCGCGCCGAGCTGCTCGATCTGCGTCGAGTCGATGTAGTCGAGCGAGACCCGCGCGTCGTTGGCGATCCCGCCGTGGACCAGCGCTTCGTTCAAGGACTTGTAGCTCTCGATCAGATCGACGTATTTGCCGACCACGGCGATGCGCACTTCGCGCGCCGGCTCCTTGATCGCCTTGACGATCCGCTCCCACTTGTCGAGCCGCGGCGCCCGGCTCCAGATGTTCAAGAGCTCGGCCACGCGATCGTCGAGACCTTCCTGGTTTAGCGCGAGCGGCAGCTCGTAGATGGTCTGCACGTCGGCGGCGGTGAAGACCGACCCCGGCTCGACCGAGCAGAAGAGCGCGATCTTGTCCTTGATCTCTTTTGACAGCTGCCGATCGGTCCGGCACAAGAGGATGTCCGGCTGGATACCGATCTCGCGCAGCTTCATCACCGAGTGCTGCGTCGGCTTGGTTTTCACCTCGTGCGCGGTCTGGATGTACGGCACCAGCGTCAGGTGCATGTAGAGCGCGTTCTCGCTGCCGACGTCGTACCTCATCTGCCGGATGGCTTCGATAAATGGCAGGCTCTCGATGTCGCCAACCGTCCCGCCGACTTCCACGATCACGACGTCGTTATCCGCCGCCGCGCCGAAGATGAAACGCTTGATCTCGTCGGTAATGTGGGGAATCACCTGCACCGTCTTGCCCAGGTACTCGCCCTGCCGCTCCTTGTTGATGACGTTCAAGTAGATGCGGCCGGTGGTCGCGTTGTTGTTGCGCGACATCTTCGCGCTCGAGAAGCGTTCGTAATGTCCGAGGTCGAGGTCGGTCTCGCCGCCGTCGTCGGTGACGTAGACCTCGCCGTGCTGGAACGGGCTCATCGTCCCGGGGTCGACGTTGATGTACGGGTCGAGCTTCAAGTGCGTGATCTTGAGGCCCCGGTTTTCCAGGAGGGCGCCGAGCGATGCGGACGAGAGCCCCTTGCCGAGCGACGAGACCACGCCGCCGGTGACGAAAATATACTTGGTACGCTTTCCGCGCCCGGGCTCGCCGCGGGGACGCATGGGGCTCATCCGATCCTCCTTTGTTCCTCTTCGTACAACCGTCGCACCCGCGCCAGGTCTTCCGGCGTGTCCACCGACACCGACCGGAATTTCCCCACCCCGACCTCGATAGGGATGCCGTACCAGAGCGCGCGAAGCTGTTCGAGGCCTTCGGCGCGCTCGAGATTCGTCTCCGGCAGGCCGGCGAAACGCTCCAACACGGCAGCGTTGAAGCCGTAGAGCCCGATGTGCGCCAACGGCCGCACTTCGTCGGGGCTGCGCGGGTACGGGATCAGCGAGCGCGAAAAGTAGAGGGCGTGGCCTTTCCGGTCGAGCACGACCTTCACCACCTGCGTCAGGTTCTCTTCGCCCGGCTCGAGATGGCGGGCGACGGTGGCCATGCCGGCGCCGTTGCGGACCAGTCGGGCCAGCTCGGTGATGGCGTGCGCATCGACCAGCGGCTCGTCCCCCTGGACGTTCAGGTATCCGCCGGCCTCCACCTCGCGGGCAGCCTGCGCGACGCGCTCCGTGCCATTGCGGCAATTCGCCGGCGTCATCACGGCCTTGAAGCCGGCCCGGGTCACTTCGTGCGCAATCCGGTCGTCGTCGGTCGCGACGGCGACTTCGTCGACCCCCTCGGCCCGCGCCGCCCGCTGCGCCACCCGCACGACCATCGGGGCCCCACCGATGTCGGCGAGGGGTTTCCCGGGAAGTCGCTGGGCCGCGTAGCGCGCAGGAATGATCGCTGCAATGCGCACAAAGCATTGTACCTTTGTCGAGCGCGCGCGCAAGCTCTCCTTCCACATGAGCGTCATCGACGACATCCGGCAGGCTGCGTTCGAGCTGCGGCGGACGGACCCGCAGGAGGCCGTCCGGGTGCTGCGGCGGGCGGCGGCGCAGGGCGGGGATGCCGAGGTGCTGGCCAGGGGAGCGCTCGGCGAGATCTATCTGGAGGAATTCGGCGACCTCGACGGCGCGGCGTCCGAGTTCCGCAAGGTGCTGGCGGCGGCGCCGGGGTTGGCGGCAGCCGAGATCGGGCTGGCGCGCACGCGCCGGGAAGCAGGCGATTTTCCCGAGGCCGACGCCGGCTTTGGCCGCGCGCTCGAAAGCCTCGCCCGCGACGTGAAAGGATTCGAAAAGGAGCCGCCGCCGGGCGCGGAAGAAGTGGTGCTGACGATGCTGGAAGTGGCCGTCGAGCTGGCCGAGCTGCGGGCAGCATCGGGCCACGACAAGGCCCTCTCGGTGCCGATCGACGAAGACGTGCTCCACTGGGCCGCGGGCGAAAAGCTCTTCGACGCCGAAGGCGATCAGGACGACTGGATCCGCTTCCACGCGCTCTGGACGCAGCTGCGGCTCCTCACCGGCCGCGCCGAAGAAGCCCTGGCCGCCATCCGCGAGTCCGAACGGCAGGGCCAGCTGCCGCCCCCCGAAGCGGCCCGCCTGGTCAGCCTCGCCCTCGAAGACCTGGGCGACCTTCCGCGCGCAGGGGCCGAAGCCAGGCGGATGTTGGAGCTCTTGCCCGCGCCGTGGCCTGTCGGCGAGGTCGTCCGAGCAGCCCATTTGCTCGGCAAGAACGACATCCTCGAACAGGCTCTCGGGCAATGGCCGCCGGACAGCGACGAAGCCCGCACCCTCCGCGAAGCCCTCGGCTTAGTGAAATTGGGGACACCTTAAATCAGCGGCGCTGCTCTCGGACCCAGATCTCCAGCGCGAGCAGGGCCCAGGCCTGGCGGGCGTCGCCGCGGGGCACCAAGGAATGCCGCAGCGTTTCGTCGATGGCGCGGGGGTCGAGCAGCGCGCGGATGCGGGCGGAGGGCGCGAGGAGCAGGTCGTGCAGGAGCGGCCGCAACGGCCCGCGCAACCAGGCGCCGGCCGGCGGCGGAGGACGCGGATCGGCCATCAACACGTCGCGCGGCAAGAGGTCGGCGACGGCATCGCGCAGAAGGCGCGCCCCGTGCGCGCGGCCGAGCTTGTGGCGCGCGGCGGGCGGAACGACCAGCTCGGCGAGGCTCGCGACGAGAAATGGCGCCTGGAACTCGACGCCCGCCCGCGCCGCCGCTGCGTGCAGGCCGGCGAGAACGCCGTCGGGCAGCGCCACTTCGAGGTCGAAAGCCACCGCCGCGTCGGCATTTCCCTCCACCTCCGCGGTCGCACCCTGCGCCGTACGCGCATGCGAGCCGATCAGCGCCCTCCGTTCCTCGAGCGAAAAGACCTCGACCAGCGCCCGCGCGCGAGTTGCTCCTTTCGATCCGATCGCCGACGCCGTCCGCTGCAGCCGCCCGCGATGGTGCCGGGGCGCGATCGTCGCCATGAGTCCCGCCGCCCTCCCCGCCCGACCCGAATGCGGCAGCCGTGCGGCGCGCAGGTAGCGCGGGTGGCCGGCGAACAGCTCGTCAGCGCCAGCCGCCGACAGCACGCTCGGACACGCGGCCGCTTTCAACCGAGCCGCCATCTCGACCAGGACCGGATCGCCGAGCGGCTCGGCGAGCACCGCCAGCGCCTCGGGCAGCTCGTCGATCGCATTCGCCGCCGCTTCGGCATGCGCGCTGCGGAATCGCTCGGCGACGCGGCGCGCGAGCGGATCCGGTTGGCCGAAGCTCCGTACCCGCCCGTGCTTCCGGGTCATCAATCCGAGCAGCGCACTCGACCCCAGATCGCCCGACAGGAGCACACACGCGGCAGGGTCGGCATTCCGCGCCACCTGCT
>VBLM01000090.1:463-2630 GCA_005879095.1 Deltaproteobacteria bacterium | reverse complement strand
CTGCGCATCGTCGATCTGCAGCGTGCCCGCCGCCTGCGCCTGGTTGGCGGCCACGTCCATCGCGTTGACCGTCACCGGCAGCGGCGCCTCGGAGCCGGCCGCCTGCGCGAAGCGCGGGACCTGGAAGGCGAACACCGTCACGCCGCCGCTCTGCGAGGCGATCGTACCCGCGTAGCTGCAGGCCACCGCCGACGGGCAGGTGTCGAACGTCAACGTCGCTGCCTGCCCGCCGCTGCCGGCGCCGTCGTCGACCGTCGCGCGCACTTCCAGTGTCGCGTTCGTCCGCGGGACCCAGCCGTTGACTGCGTCGGACGCGGGAGGCACGAAGACCGAAACCGCCGGCGCGGCCGCGTCGATGGTGGCCGGCACCGCCACCGACTGCAGCGTGCTGTCGCCGGTCGCGCCCGCCGGCTGGTACGTGAGCGTCGCGCGCACCGAGACGTTGCCGACCGCTCCAGCCTTGAATCCGGCGAGCGTGACGACGTTGTCGCCGGCCTGCGGCGCCGCCAGCGATCCCGAGGCCAGAGCGTGGTCGGCGTCGTCCACCTCGACGGCGATCCCGTGCAGCGCGATGGCCGGCGCTGCGTCGACGTTCACCGTGATCTGCGCGAACGCCGGACTGATCGGCCCGCTCGGCGCCACCACCAGCACCGTCGGTTTGAGCGGCGCGCAGGTGCTGCCGCTGCAGATCTCGCCGTCGTTGCAGGCCGGCGAACAGGTGCCCGACTTCGCCAGGCAGATCCCGTTCAGCGAACAATACGACCCGGTCCGGCAGTCCTTCTGTTCGGAGCAGAGCCCTTTGACGGCCGGCTTGCACGCGGCCAGAGCGGCCAGCGCCGCAAGAGCGCCGGCGCTGCGGACGTTCATCCGCCCCGGCCACCCATTTCGGCGAGCTGCGCACGCCCCGCGTCGGGCGACACCTTCCACACCATCTGCCCGTTGGGGTCGAAATCGAGGTCGAAGAGGCCGCGCCCGGTCAGCTCGCGCATCCGCGCGGTGGCCTCGTCCTTGGTCAGGCCGCTCGCCTTGCAGACCGCGTCGACCTGCACCTGGCCGCCGTTCTTGCGGGCCAGCGCCATCGCCATGTCGGAGAAGTTGCGCTCGTCGTTTTCCGCTTCGACGCGCGCCCGCTTGCGGCCGACCGCGATCAAGGCCAGCCCGACGGCGAGCACGATGCCGCCGACCACCAGCCCGGAAAGGTCGACGAACCCCTGCCCCTTGTCGGATACGAATGCCTTGACCATCAGCAGCGAGAACGCGCCGCCGAGGATGGCCACGAACGCCCCGCCGATGGTGAGGATGTTGCTCGTGCGCATGTCGCGAAAACCCCTACTGGAAGGAGACCTTGGGGACGGCTTTCGCGCCGGCCTCGGCCTTGAAGTAGTCCTTCTGCTGCGGGAAGCCGCCGATCTTCGCCCACCACGCGCCGGGGATGCCGCGCACGTCCGCGTTGTACTGCTGGACGGCCTCGTTGTAGCGCTTGCGCTCGACCGCCAGCCGATTCTCGGTGCCGGCCAGCTCGTCCATCAGCCGGCCGAAGTTCGCGTCGGCCTTGAGCTGCGGGTAGTTCTCGGTGATGACCAGCAGGCGCGAGATGGCGCCGTCGAGTTGATTCGAGGCGTTGATCTTGTCGGCCCGGCTGCCGGCGCCGGCCAGCGCCGCGCGCGCGTTGGCGACGTCGTCGAACACGCCCTTTTCGTGCTTGGCGTACCCCTTCACCACCTCGACCAGGTTGGGAATCAGGTCGGCCCGGCGCTGCAGCTGGTTCTCCACCTGGCTCCAGGCGGCCTCGACCTGCTGCTCCTCGTTGACGATGCGGTTGTAGCCGCACGGGCCGCAGCCGGCGGCCATCAGGATGATGAGGATCGGAGCGTACTTGCGCGTTCGCATTGCGGTTCCTCCTGGCTCGACCAGTGTAACACGGCGCGGCGGGTCCGCCCTTTCAAAGGTGGGCGCGGGTGGGTCTAGATGACCGGCCGGAGATTGCCGCTACCGAACTGCAAGAGGTGCTCGCGGACCAGCGCCCGCGCGCCGATGACCGCGTCGCGCAGCGGCCGCTCCAGCGCGAGGCCCGCCGCGAGCGCGCTCGCCAGCCGGCAGCCGGTGCCGCGCACTTTTCCGGGGATGCGCGTGCCGACGAACTGTTCCGCGGCGCCGCCCATCGCCA
>VBLM01000090.1:0-344 GCA_005879095.1 Deltaproteobacteria bacterium | reverse complement strand
TACGCATCGCGCGCTTGCTCGAGCTTGCCCTTGAAGAGGAGGACGCCGCTCGAGGACTGCAGCACCGGGTCGACGATGATGGGCAGATCGCGCCGCGTGCCGATCAATTTCGCGACTGCTTCCGCGATCTTCGCGTCACCGATCATGCCGATCTTGATTGCGCGGACATTCTCTTCGAGCAGCAGCGCGTGAATCGACTCGGAGACGAGCGCGGCCGAAACGGGTTCCCAGCGCTTGACCGCGCGCGTGGTCTGGACGGTCAGCGCCGTCGGCACGCACAAGGGTCGCGCCCCCATCGCGCGGATGGCCTCGGCATCGGCGAGGATGCCCGCGCCCCCGCTCGG
>VBLM01000001.1:3285-4866 GCA_005879095.1 Deltaproteobacteria bacterium | reverse complement strand
GAAGCCGCAGCTGAGCGTCGTACCGCCCGCCGCGCGGCCGGCCGCCCAGGCGCCCTCCACTGGCGACGGCGGCGAGGCCCTGCTCCGCGAGGCGCTCTCGAAAGCGAGCCGCGAGGTGATCGAGAAGATTGCCTGGGAAGTCGTGCCCGAGCTCGCGGAAACGATCATCCGCGAGGAGTTGGAACGCCTCATCAAAGAGCGCGGCGCATAGCGTCGTACTGTGCTATCTAGCGCGCGCGATGGCAGAAGTGCGCGCCGATTTAGACAAAGGGTACGAGCCCGCGCAGGTCGAGCCGCATTGGGCCAAGTTCTGGGAAGAACAGGGTTTCTTCCGCTCGCTGGACACCAGCGACAAGCCGCCGTTTTCGATCGTCCAGCCGCCGCCCAACGTCACCGGCTCGCTGCATCTCGGCCACGCGCTGACCGCCACGATGGAGGACGTGCTCGCCCGCTGGAAGCGGATGAGCGGGTACAACGTCTGCTGGCTGCCGGGCATTGACCACGCTGGAATCGCCACGCAGATGGTGGTCGAGCGCGAGCTGCACAAGAAGGAGCACAAGTCGCGCCACGAACTCGGCCGCGAGGAGTTCCTCAAGCGAGTCTGGGCGTGGAAGGAAGCACAGGGCGACCGCATCGCGGTCCAGCACCGCGCGCTCGGCGCGTCGCTCGACTGGGATCGGCTGCGCTTCACGATGGACGAGCAGTCCTCGCGCGCGGTGCGTGAAGCGTTCGTGCGGCTGTACGAGGACGGATTACATCAACTGGTGCGTGAAGGACGGCACGGCTTTGAGCGACCTCGAGGTCGATCACGAAGAGGGCGTGAAGAGCGAGCTGTACAAATTCGGGTATCCGCTCGCCGACGGCTCGGGCGAAATCGTCGTCGCCACCACGCGCGTCGAGACGATGCTCGGCGACACCGCGGTGGCCGTACATCCGGACGATCCGCGCTACCAGTCGATGATCGGCAGGAACGTGCGCCACCCGATTCTCGGCCGCGAGTTTCCCATCATCGCCGACGCGGAGCTCGTCGATCCGAAGTTCGGCACCGGCGCGGTGAAGGTGACGCCGGGTCACAGCTTCGAGGATTTCGAGACCGGCAAGCGGCACCAGCTGCCGTTGATCAACATCCTCAACCTGGACGGCACGCTGAACGAGAATGCCGGGCCGTTCAAAGGTATAGATCGTATAAAAGTGCGACCGCAGCTGCAGGCGCGGCTTGCCGAGCTCGGCCTCGAGCGCGGTACCGAGCCGCACACGATGGCGCTGGGCAAGTGCCAGCGCTGCGGAAACATCGTCGAGCCGCTCCTCAGCAAGCAGTGGTTCGTGAAGACGAAGCCGCTCGCGGACAAAGTCGTCGAGCACGTCGACGACATGCGATTCGTGCCCGAGAACTGGCGCGCCGAATTCCTCCGCTGGATGGACAACATCCACGACTGGACCGTCTCGCGACAGCTCTGGTGGGGCCACCAGATCCCCGCCTGGTACTGCGAGAACGGCCACGTCACGGTGGCGCGCGAGAAACCGGCGGTGTGCAAGGAGTGCGCGACCGGCCAGCTCAAGCAGGACCCGGACGTGCTCGAC
>VBLM01000001.1:0-3247 GCA_005879095.1 Deltaproteobacteria bacterium | reverse complement strand
ACAACATCCACGACTGGACCGTCTCGCGACAGCTCTGGTGGGGCCACCAGATCCCCGCCTGGTACTGCGAGAACGGCCACGTCACGGTGGCGCGCGAGAAACCGGCGGTGTGCAAGGAGTGCGCGACCGGCCAGCTCAAGCAGGACCCGGACGTGCTCGACACCTGGTTCAGCTCGGGATTGTGGCCTTTTTCCACGCTCGGATGGCCCGAGCGTACCGCCGCGCTGCAGACGTTCTACCCGAACTCCGTGATGGAGACGGGCTTCGACATCCTTTTCTTCTGGGTCGCCCGCATGGCGATGCTCGGCCTGCACTTCATGGGGCAGGTGCCGTTTCGCGCCGTGTTCCTGCACGCGATGGTGCGCGACGAGAAGGGCGAGAAGATGTCGAAGACGCGCGGGAACGTCATCGACCCGCTCGACATCACGGCGAAGCACGGCGCCGACGCGCTCCGGTTCACGCTCGCGTCGATGGCCGGGCAGGGCCGCGACATCAAGCTGGGCGTCGGCCGCATCGAGGGGTACCGCGCGTTCGCCAACAAGATCTGGAACGCCGCGCGCTTCGTCCTCATGAATGCCGAGGGGTACGACCCGAACGCGAAGCCTCAAAGCGTCTACGATCGCTGGATCCTGAGCCGCTTCCAGCGCTGCGCCGACGAGACGCGCGCGGCGCTCGACGAATTCCGCCTCTCCGATGCGGCCAACGGCATCTACCGCTTCATCTGGAACGAGCTGTGCGACTGGGCCATCGAGCTTTCCAAGCCCGCGCTCTACGGAGAGAAATCGACGGTCGAACGGGCCGGCGCCCAGTCCGCGCTGCTCACCGCGCTGGAGGGCGCGCTGCGGCTGTTGCACCCGTTCATGCCGTTCGTCACCGAGGAGATCTGGCAGCGGCTGCCGAACAGATCGGGCGCGAGCATCATGATCGCGCCCTATCCCGGATCCCGCAAAGAGCTGCTCGATCCCGACGCGGAGCGCGAGATGGACCTCGTCTCCCGCGCCATCGACGGCGCGCGCTCCGTCCGCGGCGAGGTAAATCTTCCGCCAAATCAACGAGTTCCAATCGTCCTCCTGCCGCGCGACAACAAGGTGCGCTCGCTGCTGGACAAGCACGCGCGCGCGTTCCAGCATCTGGCCAACGCAGCGCCGGTGGCGCTGGAGCAACCGGGTGCGGCGCGGCCGAGGCAGACCGCGGTGCACGTCGAACCGGAGGTGGAGGTGCACCTGCCGCTGGCGGGGCTGATCGACTTCGCGGCGGAAAAGACGCGCGTCGAAAAGGAGATCGCCGCCATCGACAGCGAGCTGCAGAAGATCGAAGGGCGGCTCGGCAACAAGGGTTTCGTGGAACGGGCGCCGAAAGAAGTGGTGGAGAAGGATCGGCTGAGGGCCGAGGAGCTCGGCGGGAAACGGGAGAAGCTCGCGCGCCACCTGGCGCGCGTCACCAGCGTGGAGGACGGAATGGAAGACAAGAATCCGCAGCACCCAGGGCACGATCGCAGCCTCGACCAGATGGGCACCCACGGCGGGCCGGCTTCGGGGACGCCCGGCTCGCAGCCGCCGGCGCCGAAGGCCCCGAGCGCGCCGCCGCCGGTTCCGGCGGAACAGGCCGCTCAGGCGCCGATCCAGGCCAGCGACGAGGACGAGGCGCAGGGTCTCGCCGCGAAGGCAGTAGCGCGGGTCAAATCGATCGCGCGCGGCTTGATGGAGAAGAAGCCCGACGAAGGCGGTCCCGGGCCGATGAGCGAGGAGATGGTCAACGAAGAGCGGGCCGAGATCGCGCAGGCGCAAGCGTCGGCCGAAGCGATGCCGAGCGCGCGCCCGAAGACGCACAAGGCCAAGGCGGGCGCGAAGAGCATCCGCGGCGGGAAGAACAAGGCCGATCGCGGCCGCAAGGTGGGCAAAGCCGGCAAGGCCGGCCGCCTCGCGGCTGCCCGAGGGGCGAAGAAGGGCACCCGCGGGGCCGCCGGAAAGAAGAAGAAGCAATCGAAGCGGCCGATGAACACCAAGTCGCGCACGAATCTGCGCGGCAGGCCGGCCGGCGGTGGCGGCAGGGGCGGCGGGCGCGGTGCGCAGAAGGGCGCGCGCGGGAAGAGCGGCGCCAAGCGGCGGCCGTCGCCGCGCAAAGGGACGAAGTAGGTTTCCTGTGGACTTCGGGCGCCCGGGTGATGCAGTCGATCGCCTCATCCGGCTCGCGCTGGACGAGGACGTAGGCCCCGGCGACCTCACCGCGGAGGCCGTGGTGCCTGCCGACGCGCGTGGGAGCGGACTCCTGTTCGCTAAAGAATCTCTCGTGGTTTCGGGCGTTTCGGCGGCGGCCCGAGTGTTTTTGGCGCTCGATCCGGATGCCGAAATCGAAGCGATCAGAGACGAGGGCGACGCTGCCGGACCCGGTGACGGTGTGCTGCGCATCAAAGGATCGCTGCGCGCGATCCTCACCGGCGAGCGGACGGCGCTCAATCTGCTGCAGCGACTGTGCGGCATCGCCACGCTGACGAAAGAGTACGTGAAGGCGCTCGAAGGCACGAAGACGCGGCTGCTCGATACGCGCAAGACCACGCCCGGCATGCGCGAGCTGGAAAAAGCTGCCGTGCGGGCCGGGGGTGGAACGAACCATCGCGGTGCCCTCTTCGACGGCATCCTCGTCAAGGACAACCACGCCGCGGCCGCAGGAGGAATCGGCGAAGCCGTGCGGCGGGCGCGCGCGAAAGCGCATCCGCTGCTGATGGTCGAAGCGGAAGTCTCGACGCCCGGGCAGATCGAGGAAGCTTTGAAGGCCGGCGCACAGATGCTCTTGCTCGACAACCTCGGCGACGCCGAGCTGAAGAAGGCCGTCGAGCAGGTCCGCGGCCGCGTCCCGCTCGAGGCCAGCGGCGGAATGACGCTGGAGAGGCTCCCGCGCGTGGCCGCGACCGGGGTAGACTACGTTTCCGTGGGCGCGCTGACGCACTCGGCTCCATCGGTCGACCTGAGCCTTCTCGTGGAGGGCGCTTAGGAATGCCGGGTTCGCTCGCACCGGCGGCGGGCGACGGTCATTGGACCGACGTGAACCAGGACGCGATCGTCCTCGGCCTGCTCCTCGAGTACAAGGACGACTTCGTCGAAGGCGGCGTCCTCTGCGACAAGCTCGACGTGCCCCGCGCCGAATTGCTCAAGCGCATCGATTCGCTGCGCGCGCGCGGCTACGTCATCCAGGCCAGCGGCGGCCGCGGCTACCGGCTGGTCGAAGTGCCCGACTCGCTCGGCGAGCG
>VBLM01000586.1 GCA_005879095.1 Deltaproteobacteria bacterium | reverse complement strand
CTCGCTGCGAAGGCCGCGGCTGCGATCGCCGCGATGCCGGCCGCGATGACGCGAATCGACGGCGGCTCCTCGGTCTCGTCGGCGGCCAGCTCGCACAGCACAGCGGCCGCGACCAGCGCGCACGCGAGGCTGAAGGCGATCCACGCGCGTCCGCCCTGCGACCAGCGCAAGAGCGCCAGCGTACCGAACCAACCGGGCAACGGCGCGAAGATCCACGCTCCAACGACCGCCAGCGCGGCGAAGAAAGCCGGACGCGCGCGCAGGACCGCCGCGAACGCACGCCGCACCCGCGCGCTGGCGGGCGCAAGCGCGATCAGCAGAAGCAAGGGAACGGCTTCGACGACAGACGCCTCGCAGACGTTGCTCCCCTGCATGGGACCGAGATACGTGGCCTCGCCGCAGCGCACCGGGGCGGTCGCGGTCAGAGACGGCCAGAGGAGATCCACGAGCCGCAACAACGGCAGCGAACCGGCTTCGGCCACGCGTCGACCCGGGTATGCCGTATCGACGATCAGCGCGAGATAAGGCAGGTGGTAAGCGAGACCGACGACCGCGCCGGCGACCACGGCGGCCAGCACGGGAAACGCGCCGAAGACGCGCCGGCGCGCGAGATGCGCGTCGATGAGCAGGCCGCAGATGATCCACAGCATCGGCGCCCAGATCGGCGGATAGAACGTACAAAATGCGCACGCGGAAAAATACGCCGTCGCGGCGATGCCGGAGGCCCGCCGGCCCGTGCGCGCCGTGGCCGCTGCCGCCGCGCCGGTCAGGCAGCCGAAGAGCACGAACTCGATCATCGGCGTGGAGACCCACCACGTCATCGCGGTGGAGAAAAAGATCGCCAGCGCGGCGATCGCAGCGGCGTTCGCGCGCCGCCGGTCCGGTTGATCGCGGAAGGTGAACTCCGCGACGAGCCAGGCCAGCGCGAGCAGCAGCAACGCTTCGCGGAAGAACCAGAACACGGTGTGCGACCACCGCCCCGGAAGAAAATAGGGCCAGGTGAGCGGCCGGAACGGCAGGCCCCAGTCGAGAATGGGAGTCGAGTACGTGTGCCGCTGCAGCGCGCCGAGGCCGAGATTCTGATTCACCAGTGGAAAGCGAGGCTGGGAAAGTTGCTGCGCGCGCGCATGCGGCGTCTGGACCGCCCATTCGTCGCTGCGGATTCCGCGCGAGGTGCCGAAGAATTCATGCTCGCTGCGCCAGGCGCCGGCCATCAGCTGATCGACGCGGACGAAGAACAGCCACGAGCTACCGGTCAATCCACAGACACCGAGAGCGAGGATCGCCGCCGCGACCCACAGGAGCCAGCGGGGAATCACGGGACCAGCACCACCTTGCCGAAGTTGGCGCGCGACGTGATCCGCTCGTGCGCCTTGCGCGCCTCGGCGAACGGGACCTCGACGTCGACGATGGCCTTGAACTCGCCCGCGGCGAATCCTTTGAGCACCTCGCGCAGCTCGCCCGCCAGCAGCTCGGTCTCGTTCCAGAGGCGGCCCATGTTGATGCCGAATACGCCCTTGTTGTCGGGCAGCAGCTTGAGCGGATGGAAGAACGGCATGCGCGCGACGGCTTTCACGGCCTGAAGCGGATTGAAGCGCTCGCCGGGCATCACGTTGCTGGCGCCGTACATCATCAGCTTGCCGGTCTGCGCCAGGCAGCTGAAGCTGCGCTTGAACTCGCCGAGCGGATCGAGCGCGATGTCGACGCCGCGGCCGCCGGTGATCCGTTTCACTTCGCCGGCGAAATCCTGCGTTCGATAATCGATCGCATGATCGAGGCCGAGCTGGCGCAGCCGCTCGTGCTTGCCCGCCGACGCGGTGCCGATCGTTTGTGCTTCAAACTTTTTGCAGATCTGCAAGGCGGCCGTGCCGACCCCGCCGGCTGCCGCGTGGATCAATACGCGCTGGCCGCGGCGGACGTTGGCGAGCTCGAGCAGCATGTGCCAGGCGGTGAGCCAGACGATCGGGATCGACGCGCCTTCGGCGAAGCTGATCCCCTTGGGCAGCGGCGCCACCATCGCCGCCGGCACGCACACCATCTCGCTCT
>VBLM01000585.1 GCA_005879095.1 Deltaproteobacteria bacterium | reverse complement strand
GGTGGCGGGGGTGCTGCGGCGAGGCGGTACCACGGCGGTGTCCGGGCCGGACGCGGCTCGCGCTGCCGGCAGCGGCTCGAGCACGAGTGCGCGCCACAGCGCCGACCCGGCGGCAGCGGCCGCAGCCACCACGCACAGGGCCGATAAGGCCACGCTGGCGGGCACGTGCCGCGAGAGAATCACAGGCCGGACCGCCCTGCGGCGTAGCCGCTCACCGCCGCGCGCACGGTGAGCGTCTCGCGCCTCGCGTCAGGCGCGACCCCGCCTCCATCGATCGATACCGCTTCCACCCGGACCAGACGAGGGCCGCGCTCCAAGGCCTGAAGAAACCGCAGCACTCCTTCGAAATCCGTCTGGCCGCGGACCTCGACCTGCAGCGGGGCAAGGCCATCCACCGCCGGCGCCGCTCCGGAGCCGCGACTCTGCAGCTCCGACACGAGCACGTGACTGCGGCGCGCCGCCTCGCCGACGTAGCCGACCAGCTCGGCGCTGGCAGCGAGGGGATCGCCTCCCGGCAACACGCGCGGGGCGTCGGCGGCGAGCAGCCCCGCGACGCGCGCGCGCCGCTCGGGCAGCCGCTGCGCTGCGGCGAACACGCTGAGCTCGCGCTCGAGCAGCCCGCGCTGCGCCGCCAGCCGCTCGGCCAGTGCCGCCCGGGCCCGCAGATAGGGCTGGACCACCCCGCGGAACAGCAGCACCGGGACCAGCGTCATGAGTCCGAGAGTCAGGGCCCGGCGGTCGCGCGGGGACAGCCGTCTGAGCGCGTTCACGGCGCTCGCTCCGCCAGCCGTACCGCCACCGCGAAGCGCTCCACGGGAGCCCGCCCGGGACGCGGGGCTTCCTGGCGGATCGGGGCGTCGGCCCGGACACCGGCCACGCGCGGCGCGTGCTGTAAGGCGGCGAATACGCCCGCCGCGTGTCCGGCGAGCCCTTCCACCCCGACGCTGTCGGCGCGCCCGCGGAACGCGACGAGATAGGCATCGCGGGGGAGGTAATCGGAGAAATCCGCCAGCACTTCCGACCAGCGAATCGCCGTGCGATCGGCGCGCTCGAGGGCCAGGTGACGTTCCGCCGCGCTCTCCACAGTATCTGCGCGCGCCAGCGCGGCCGCCACCTGCTCATGGATCGCCGCCCGACGGGCTGACACCAACGCGAGCTGGCGGTGCATCCCCCAGAGATCGAGCGCGGCGGCGACGCTTAGCAGCAACGCCGCGCTCACGGCCAGGCGCGCGGCGACGCGGCGCGCGCGCTGCCGGCGCTCAACGAGAGAGCTGACCGGTAAGAGTTCATCTGGTCGGGAGCGCCGCCCGTGGCGGGCAAGCGGCGCAGGCCTACGAGCCGTCCCGCCTCGTCCTGCAACACCGCGAGCACATCGCCCGCCACCGCGACGACCGCTGCGCGGCCGCGCCGGCCGGCGCCGGCGGCCGCGAGCCATGCAGCTTCCGCCGGCACGATGGTGTCCAGTCGCCAGCCCGCCGCCTGGGTTGCGGCGACCACGGCGGCAATGAGGTCGCTTGCCGCCGCGGCCCCGAGCACCAGGCCCGACGCACCCCCGACCGGCTCGGCGGCCGCGATCTGCGCCGCGCGGCCCGTCGGGAAATAGCGCGCCGCGTCGCGCGTGAGCACGCGGGCGTATTCCACCCCAGCGAGCCGCGGAAACTCCAACAGCCGGGAATGAACCAGGGGCGGCAGGAGCGCGATCGCGGCCCGGGGTGCGCGGAGCTTGAGGGCATCGCGCAACTCGGCCAACGCGGCTTGCAAGTCTTCCCACTCCCCTGCTCCGGCAATCCAGGGGACGAGCGTGCGGGACCACGCGGTGGTCGCAATCCGGTCGGGCGAGAGCGCCCGACCTCATTCGGTCCGCCTCCACACCAGGAACGTGACGTCGCGCGCCCGTACGAGCAGTCCCCGGGCCCGCGCCCGGACGGGACTTCCCTCCACACGCCCAACGCTCGCCGCTTCCACCTCGCGCGTCTCGAACGTGACTCGACCGAGCAGCGTCGCCATCTCGGCTTGGAGCGCGGCGCGCGCACCGGACGAGAGCTCGAGACTCAGATCCGCAAGGCTATGAAGGGGCCGTCCTGCCTCTTGATGACGCAGCAGCACGCCTGCGGCCTCTTCTCCGATCCCGGGGAGCGCGAGCAGCACCGCGCGCGGGGCGGCGTTCACGTTCACCTGACCGGTGCCGAGCAGCGTGAGGTAGGGCCGGACCTGTTCCAGGATCTCCGGGGTCATGCCCAGGACGCTGCCAAGCTCCTCGAGGCTCTGGAATGGCCCGTTGCGCGGCAGCACGGCGCGCCCGGCGCCCAGATAGTCCGCGCGCTCGGCGCCGCGCCCGCGCCGCAGGTCGTCGGGATCGCGCCAATCCATGATCGTTTGCGCGAGCCGGTCCGCCTGCCCCGCGTCGACACGCAG
>VBLM01000094.1 GCA_005879095.1 Deltaproteobacteria bacterium | reverse complement strand
TCGTCTTTGCGCCGGTTTTCGACACGCCGGGCAAGACCGCGCAAGGAGTCGACAAGCTCGCCGAAGCCTGCCGGGCCACCCGTCTGCCCGTCTTCGCGCTCGGCGGCGTCGGGCCGGACAACGCCGCCCGCTGCATCGACGCGGGCGCGCGCGGCGTGGCCTGTATCCGCTCGGTGCTGGGCGCGAAAGACCCGGCCGCCGCCGCCATCGCGCTGTGGAAAGCGATCGCCCTCGCTGTTCTAATCGCCGCCCTGCCCGCCCGCGCCGACGACTCTCGCTACCAGGACTTCCCGGTCGGCTCGCGCGCCACCACGCTCGGCGGGGCTTTCGCGGCTTTGAGCGATGACCCGAGCGGCCTCTACTACAACCCCGCCGGCATCTGCGACGCGCGCAAGCTCAACGTCAACGTCAGCGCCTCGCTCTACGGTTTCGAGCGGCAGAGCCGCGGGACGATCACCATCGACCGCGGCACGTTCTCCATCGCCGCGCTGAACGAATTGAACGTGATCCCCGGCGAGGCCGGCCTGCTCAAGGGGGTCGGCGCGCTGGACGATCGCGGCACGCCCTTCGCCTACGGATTCGACGTCACGGTGCCGCAATTCCGTTCATACGGCGTCGACGCGACCTCTCCCTTCGACGTCCACAATCGCGTCAGCGATCGCACGTTCAACATCGCCGCCGGCGGGGCGATGCGCTTCACCGACAAGCTCAACATCGGCTTCGCGCTCCACTACGTGTTGCGGCTGTACGAGACGTCGGAGGACGCGCTCTCCAGGATCGGTTCGAACGATCCGACCGTCGGCGTCTATCATGCCAGCGCCTCGTTCGAAAACGGCAATCTTGTCGCGCTCTTGGGCGCCAAGTACCACTACTCGGACGAATGGGTCTTCGGGGCCGCGCTGGGCCTGCCGGGAGTGCCGCTGCACTCGGGCGGCAGCGTCAGCGTGCAGGACGTGATCAGCGATCCCACTGCGCCCCCCGGCAGCCGCAGCCAGGCCAACGTGTACAACACCAGCGACGTGAACAGCCGCACCTTCGTCCCCGCGATGCTGCGGATCGGCGCGGCGCACATCAAGCCGCACCGCTGGACGATCTCAGGCCAGATCACCGGCCATCTCGGGACGAGCTACGATCGGTTCAGCGTCGATCCGACCATCGAGCAGCGCCTGCGGGTGCAGGACCACATCGAACGCGATCCGGTCGTGGACCTGAACGTCGGCGGCGAGTACCTCCTCAACCCGGAGTACTCGGTGGCGGCGGGCTTCTTCACTTCGCGCAGCGGCGCGCCCGAGTTCCGGCTGGCCCCGGACGGGACGCTGCTGCCGGGCTCCAGCCGGCAGCCGCGCGTTTCGTTGTACGGGGCGACCGCGACGCTCGGCCTGATCGGCCAGCACTCGA
This sequence comes from Deltaproteobacteria bacterium, assembly GCA_005879095.1. Classification (GTDB taxonomy): domain Bacteria; phylum Myxococcota; class Myxococcia; order Myxococcales; family 40CM-4-68-19; genus 40CM-4-68-19. The sequence continues at coordinate 3,975 of VBLM01000094.1, read as the reverse complement.
TCTCGCGGCTCGGCATGTCGATCGCCTACGGCACCGGCGACGACGCCGTGCCCAACGATCCGACCGGCATCATCGACCCCGGCGGCTTCAGGCCGGCGGAGGTCAAGCAGTTGTTTTTGTACTTCTTTTTGGCTTCGACGTTCCGCTACTGAGCGGCGCCGACCTGCGCGAGAAAGTCGGCGCTGCGCAGCCGGTGACCGAGGTGGTGCTGGAGGAACAGCCCGAGCGGCCGGGCGGCCTGCGCGGCGGCGTCCTCGAACGCGCGAGCATCGGCGGGACGTCCCGAGCCATCCGCGCTGACCGGTTTGTCGGCGGCCGCCAGGCCGCCCCAGCGCAGTTGCCAGATCGCCGCCCGGGCGGCATGGGTCAGGACGACCCCCTGTGGGAGTTTTGTACAATTTGTACAAATCAACCCACCAGCGTCGGGGTCGAACGCTGCCTTCCCCGGCGGGATCTCCGAGCCGCATCGCGCGCAGGCCGACAATTCCGGAGCAAGTCCGGCTGCTTCCAGCGCGAGCAGCTCCAGCGCCCGCAGCCGCGCGGAAGTCGCCGTCCCCGCCGCCAGCCGGGTGAGGAAGTCGTCGAGCAGCGTGAACAGCCCGTCGGCTGGCTCGCCGGCGCGGGTCAGATCGTGCACCAGTTCCGCCGCGTACCCCGCGTGCGCGATGCGGTGCAGGTCGTCCCGCAGCGCCCCGTGCCCGTCGATGACGCGCGCCTCCCGCAGCGCCCACAGCTCCTGCCCTTCCCGCTCGGAGAGGAGCGCCTCGATCCGCTGGAACGGCTCGAGCGCGCCGCCGAACCGCTTGCGCGACGTCTTCGCTCCCCGCACGAACGCCGAGATCCGCCCCCGCCCGCGCGTGAGCAGGTGCACGACCGCATCCGCGTCGCCATACGCGATGGCGCGCAGCACCAGAGCCTCCACACGATGCACCCTCAGATCCATCAGTGCCCGCGCAAGAGTAACGCGACGCAGGCCGCGAGCGTGACGGCGACGACGATCCACACCATCGGCTCGCGCGGAAGCCGCTCCCACAGCCGCTTGGCTGGGGACACCTTGACCGGGACACCTTGAGCGCGCTGGAAATCTTCCTCCAGACGGAGCGCGGTCTCCTCCGGGTCGAGCCCGATCGCCGACGCGCACGCCCGCGCGACCAGCAGCGCGTGCGCGTGGTCCTTGAGGTCGTCGGCCTCGAGTGCCGCCACCACGCGCGCGGGAAGCTTCGTCGTCGTCGCCACTTCCTCGAGCGACATCTCGCGCAGCTTCCGGCTCTGCCGCAGATACGCGCCGAAGCTCAGGGCGCGCCCATTTCCTTGAGGAACTTCGCGCACTCGGTGGCGACCGGCTTGTCCTTCTCGTCCTTGGCCACCGCGCAGCGCTGGAACTCGGCCCGCGCCTGCGCCGCCTTCGACTGCCGCGCCAGCACCTTGCCGGACTGCAAGTGCGCGTCGGGCACGTCCGGACACTCTTCGGCATAACGGCCGAACGCGCTGCCGGCGTCTTCGAGCTTGCCCTGGTCGGAGAAGATGGTCCCCAGCTGCCGCCAGCCGAGGCAGTACTTGGGCGCAACCTGTAGCGCGGCGCGGATCTCGCCGATGCCCTTCTCCGCCTGACCGGCCTTGTAGAGCGCCCAGCCGAGATTGCTCTGCGCCAGCACCCGGCTCTTGTAGAGCGGATCGCGCGCCGCCTTGTCGAGCAGCGGAATGGCTTCGTCGAACCGTCCGCGCGCGATGTAGAGCGCGCCGAGGTTGGTCATCGCCTCGCTGTAGTCGGGCTTCATCTCGATGGCGCGCTTGAACTCTTTCTCGCCTTCCTGCTGCCGCCCGAGCGACCACGCGTCGATCAGGCCGATGCCGTTGTGCGCCTCCGGCGTCTCCTCGAATTCGAGCGACTGCATGTACTCCTTGAGCGCCTGCTGCGGATCGCCCTCGCGCAAGAGGTTGTCGGCGAGCTGCTGGTGGATCTCGGCCGCCTGCGCCCGCTGCTCCGCCGACAGGCCGCTGCAATTCACCAGGAGCAACGCGCAGAAGGCGGCGAAGAGACGCGCCACCGCCGCCATCGGGTCCTCGCTCTTCGCTCGCTCGAGCGGCTCGAGGACTTTCAATTCAGGCGGCTTGAACGCCGGCAGCCGGTCGATCAGCTCCGACCGGCGCTCCTCGTCGAGGTTCGCCCACCCGCTGGCGTCGAGGATGAAGCCCATGCTCTCGGCGAAGTTGAGCGCCTCCTCGATGGCCTGGGGCAGGTCTTTCTTCTGCACCGGCGGGCCGGCGTAGATGATGTTCTCGCCGCTCGCGGTCAGCGTCAGCGCCACCACCACGTCGAAGATGGCGCCGTCCCGGAGCGCGACCACCGCCGCCTGCGCCGCCTGGGCGCTGCGTCCGGTCGGCTGCACCATCGGCTGGTTGGTGCCCTCGTAGAGCGCCGCGACCTGCTCGGGCTCGGCGGCGACGTACGTCCGGAGCGGGTCTTCCTGGAGCATCAGCGCGCCTGCAGGGTGAATTCTTCGTTGATGTTGTCGGTCTCCGCGGCCGTACGTTTGCACTCGATCAGCGGGTTGTCGATCATCACCGTGTTTCCTCCGGCCTCGCCCTCGCCGACGGTGATTTTCAGGAAGGCCGAGGTCGCGTTGGTCTTGCGGCCGCCCTCCATGTGCTTGGTCGCGGCGAGAAGGACCTTGTTGGCGCCGGGCTGCAGATACCTGGTGACCTCGAGCACGATCTGCGGCTCGCCGGCCTTGATCTTGCGCACCCACTTGGAGTTGACGAACACGTCGAAGTCGTACTGCGCCTGCGCGCCGTTGGCGTCCTCGCTCACCATCCAGTAATGCTTGGTGATGACGGCCGCGGCGGCCGGAGCAGGCGCCATCGAAGCCGCAGCCACCGGCGCCGAGGGCGCGGCGGGCACCACCGGCGCAGCCTGCGACTGCACCTCGTATCCGGGGCAGTCGAGGTAGACGTCGCCGCGGTCGTCGATCTTGACGCTCTTGCACTTCTCGAAGCCCTGCGAGCGCAAGCCGTCGACGTTGACCCCATTCAGGTACACCGATGCCAGAAGCAGAATCATCATCGGACGAGCGTCACTTGAAAACCCAGTTGGGTCAAGGATGTTTCAGCGTGGCATAGGCGCTGTGGGCGTGGATGGACTCGAAGCTTTCGGCCTCGACCTCCCAGCGGGTGAAGTTCGCGTCGGCCCGGAGGCGTGTACCCACTTCTCGCACCAAATCCTCCACGAAGCGCGGGCGCTCGTACGCTCGCTCGGTGACGTACTTCTCGTCCGGGCGCTTGAGCAGCGCGTAGAGGTCGCTGCTGGCGGAGTCCTCGACCAGCGCGATCAGGTCCTCGAGCCAGAAGAACTTCGCGAACCAGACCCGGACCGAGACCAGGCTGCGCTGGTTGTGCGCGCCGTGGTCGCTGATGGCTTTGCTGCACGGGCACAGGCTGGTGACCGGCACGTCGACCGCGACCCATAAATCCGAGCTCTTCTTCGTCACGCTCGCGCCGAACGTGCACGCGTAGTCGACGAGGCCTGTGGCGTGCGTGACCGGCGCGTTCTTCTCGATGAAGTACGGAAACCGCACCTCGACGTGCGCCGCCTCGGCGTCGTGGTCCTTGCGCAATTCGGCGCAGAGCGAGCGAAACTTGCGGATGTCGATCTCCCGGCGGTGCCGGTTCAAGAGCTCGACGAACCGGCTCATGTGCGCGCCGCGGCGGCGGTGTGGGACGGAGACGCTGATGTCGATCTCGGCGATGGTGTGCTGCTGGCCGCGCTGGCGGTCGAGGACGCAGATCGGATAGCGCAGCCCCTTCACGCCGGCGCGATCGAGCGAGAGCCGGCGCGTGTCGCGCTCGGAATGGATGTCGCGCAGCGGCTTCAAGACCCTCATACGTCCAACTCGCCGCGCAGCACGGTCACGGCCCTGCCGCCGATCCAGCCGCGCACCTTGCCCGGGGTAGGTTCGGGTCGCACTTCCACCTCTA
>VBLM01000584.1 GCA_005879095.1 Deltaproteobacteria bacterium | reverse complement strand
ATACGGCGAACTCATGCCGCGCTCCTTCAATTTCTCCACCGCGGCGCCGACGGCTTCGTCGAGATCGAGCAATTTCTGCGCGCGCCGCTCGCGCTCCGGGATCGTGTCGGCGAGCGGTTTCTCCAGGTACTGATCGACCTTCTTCAGGGCCGGCGCGTACGCGCCTCCCGAAAAGCGGCCCTTCTTTTCGTAGGCGAATCCGAGCGTCACCAGCGACGGCTCCTCGAATTCGAGCGCGTAGTCGCTCTCCTTGCGCCCGCCGCCGAGGGTCGCGAGGTCGCGGTACATGCGCACGACCTCGAGAGCCTTCTCGCGCAGGTTGTGCGCCTTCTCGATGTTGAGCGCGAGGATCTGGTACGCGACCTCACGCTCGGGGACGACGAGGGCGAGAATCGACTTCGCCCCCAGCTCTTTCAGCGCCGTCAAACGGTGGCCGCCGTTCGGCGTGCGGAAACCGCCCTCCTCGCGGACGGCAATGATCGGATCGAGATAGCGCCGCGTCTTGTCCATCGCGCGCGTCAGCTTGAGCACGTGCGCGTCGGAGACGTCGCGTTGAAACACGGTCGGCTCGACCTTGTCGACCGGCAACGCGGAAAAGAGCAGCGCGTTTCCGCCCAGCGGCTCGCGGTAAGCGGCGATCACCGAACCGCCCTCGGCTTCGACCGCGGCGGCCAGATCGCGCAGGCCCTCCGGGATCTCGGCGAGGCGCAGCTCGCCGGGCAAGAGCTCGGTCGGCTTGAGCTTCACTCCCTTGCGGGCGCGCGGTTTACCTGACTTCGTCACGGGACGCTTGCGGGCGGCTGGCATGAGGCCGGCAGACTAGCACCGCGTCGGTTATCCTGCGCCGCCGTGTTCTCCGGACTGCCACGCACCTACTGGATTCTCTGGACCGGCGCGCTCGTCAACCGCCTCGGCGGGTTCGTCATGCCGCTGCTGGCGCTCTACCTGAGCGGGGCGCGCGGTCTGCGGGTCGAGCAGGTCGGCCTGGTGCTCACGCTCTTCGGCGCGGGTTCTCTGTGCGCGGGTCCGCTGGGCGGATTTCTCGCCGATCGGATGGGAAGGCGCCGCACGCTGATTCTCGCGCTGGTCCTCGGCTCACTGGCGATGTTGCACCTCGCCTTCGCGCGCTCGCCGCTGCACATCGCGATCGCGGCGCTTTTGCTCGGGCTGCTCGGTGATCTCTACCGGCCGGCGGTCTCGGCGGCCATCGCCGACCTGGTGCCGTCGCAGGATCGCGTGCGCGCGTACGGCCTCCTCTACTGGGCAGTCAATCTCGGCTTCGCCGTGGGCAGTGCGCTGGGCGGCCTCCTCGCCACCCGCGGCTGGTATCTGCTCTTCTTCGGCGACGCGGCGACCACGCTCGCGTATCCCGGCCGCCGCCGTGGGCGCCGCTCGCCGACGCGCCGTTCGTCGCTTTCTGTCTTCTCACCATGTTGGTGTGGATGATGTTCTTCCAGGTCTTCGTCACGCTGCCGATCGACATGCGCAGCCACGGTCTCTCCACGGCGACGTACGGCGCGCTGATCGCCTTGAACGGCGTGCTCATCTTCGCGCTGCAGCCGTTCGTGGCGCGCGCTCTCTCGGGCTTCGCGCGACATCGGGTGCTGGCGTTCGCCGGTCTTCTCGTCGGCGCCGGATTTGGATCGACCGCGGCGATGCGGACTACGCCCGGGTATGCGCTCTCCATCACGGTGTGGACCCTCGGCGAGATCGTGATGGCGGGGATCGGCCCGGCCGTCGCCGCGGACGCCGCGCCGCCTCGTCTGCGCGGCGCATACCAAGGCTTGTTCCATGGGGCCATCGGCGCGGCGGCGTTGCTCGCGCCGGTGATCGGTTCGCTGGTGATGGGCCGCTACGGCGCGACCACGCTCTGGACCGGCTGCATCGCCGTCGGCGTCGTCATCGCGATCGGCCAGCTCTCGCTCGGCACGCTGCGTCGCCATCCGGAGCTGGCGGTCTAGGCGGTTCCGAGACGGCGACGCAGCACGCCGTGCACGGTATCGAGATCGACCGGCTTGACCAGGTGCTCGTCGAATCCCGCCGCGAGCGCGCGCACGCGATCCGATTCCTGCCCGAATCCGGTCAGCGCCACCATCAGCGTGCGCGCGAGTTGCGGCAGCCGCCGCAGCCTGCCGACCACTTCGTAGCCGTCCATCCCCGGCAAACCGATGTCGAGCAGCACCACTTCCGGAACGAACGACGCCGCGTCTCTCAGCGCCGCATCGCCGTCGTGGGAGACGCGCACGTCGTGTCCATCGAGCCGCACCGCTTCCGCCAGCGTCATCGCCGCGTCGACGTTGTCGTCCACCACCAGCACGCGGCCGCGATTCGCGCGCTGCGCGGCTTTCGGCACCTCGCGCGGCGTCGAACCCTTCAGGACGGCCGGCAACCGCACGCTGAAGGTGGATCCGCTGCCGGTGCCCGCGCTCTGCGCCTGCACGGTCCCGCCGTGCAGCTCGACCAGGCCTCGCACCAGCGCCAGGCCGATACCGAGGCCGCCGGTTGCGTAATTCTTCGCGCCCGGCACTTGCACGAAGGGATCGAAGAGCGTCCGCAGCGCCTCGGCCGGGATGCCGATGCCGCTGTCGCGGACGCGCAGCTCGAGCTCGTCCTCCCGCTCGACGGCCGAGAGCTCCACCTCGCCGCGCTCCGGCGTGTACTTGATGGCGTTGGTGAGCAGGTTGCCGAGGATCTGCTCGAGGCGCACCGGATCGGCCTCGATCACCAGCGGCTCGGGCGGGAACTTCACGCTGAGCTTCTGGTCGCGCGCTTGCGCGAGCGCCGAGACCGATTCCGCCGCGCGCGTGAGCACGTCGTTCACCGACAGCGCCTGCTTCTTCAGCTCGATCTTTCCGCGGCTGATGCGCGAGACGTCGAGCAGATCGTCGACGATGCGCACCATGTGACGCGTCTGACGGTCGACGATCGAGAGCTGCCGCGGCGCGGACGCTGGATCGCGCCTGGCCACTTCCAGCGCGGTAACCACCGGAGCGAGCGGATTGCGCAGCTCGTGCCCGAGCACGGCGAGGAATTCGTCCTTGCGGCGATCGGTGTCGCGCAGATCGCGCAGCAGACGCGCGTTGTCGAGCGCGATCGAAGCCTGCGCGGCGAGGCCGAGCAGCAGGCGCTCGTGTTGCTCGGTGAAATGGCCCGCCGTCGAGTGCGCGAAGAACAAGCCGGCCAGCACGTCGCCGGTGCGCGACACGACCGGCGCCGCGAGCCAGGCCTTGACGGTTCCATCCGAGAGCGGCGCCGGCGCGCCGACGTCCGCGATGCGCACCGCCCGCTCTCCGCGAAACGTGCGCGCCACCAGCTCGTTCCCGGACTGCAGCGCGACCGGATCCCGCCGCCCTGCCACGGCCAGCAAGCGGTGGGCA
>VBLM01000093.1:6111-9952 GCA_005879095.1 Deltaproteobacteria bacterium | reverse complement strand
TCGCCTCCGCATCTGCGCCCACGCTCGAGTTGCCCGGCCTGCCGCTGCCCGGCGCGACGACGCCGCCGGCCGCCAAGACCGAGTCGAAGAAGGAGCAGCCCGCGGTCGCTTCGGCGACGGGGACGGCGACCAAGACGAAGGATACCGGCAAGCAGATCGCGATGACGACGCCGCCGAAGCCGCCCGAGCACCGGGTGCCGGATGCGGCGATCTCGACGACGCCGATGCGCGGCCAGCCCGAAGCGTCGGGCGCGAATAAGACCGTGGCGTACATCGCGGCCGGCGTGGCGGTGGTGGCCCTCGGCGGCGGCGCGTTCGCCTACACCAAGGCCGGCGCCGCGCACAGCGATTTGACCGGCAAGATCCACGACGGAGCCACGGCGCAGTCGCTGCTGGAGACCGAGGCGAAGAACAAGACGCTCAGCTTCGTGGGGTTCGCGGCGGGCCTGGTCTCGGCCGGCATCGCGACGGCGCTCTTTGCCTTCTAGCTCGCTTTTTCAAAGTCTTGACTGCCGGGTCGCCTCGCAGGCGCCTGGACTGAGGCCAGTATGATCGAGACATCCAGAACGCCGGGCTTGCGCCTCTTCGCCGCATTGCTGTTGCTCGCGGCGGGATGCAGCATCTTGGAGGACAAGCAGATTCCTTGCGCCGACGATTCATCGTGCCCCGCCGACTACCCGGTGTGCGCCGCCGGGAAATGCACGACCGGAACGCCTTCGTCGGCGGTGTCCGTCAGCATCGTCGGCGTCGAAGGCCATGGCGCGACGGATATCGTTCGCCAGACGGTGCTGATCAACGTGACGGCCCGCTCGTCCTCGGGCATCGCGGGCGTCGCTCTGGTCACCGGAAGCAAGACTTTCGCGCCAAAGACCTCCAATCCGCCGCTGTTCACCTTCGAAGTGGACACGACTGCGGTGGACGATGGTCCGCACGACTTCACGGCCACGGTCACGCCCGGCGACGGGAGCGCGGCGAAGACGTCGTCGGTGTACACGCTGCACACCGACAACACGCCTCCGGGCATCAGCGCCGCGTCCGGGAGCGGCGCCCCGACCGTCAGCCAGGCCAACGCCAGCGCGGGGACCACCATCACGGTGGATTTCAAGACCAGCGAGGCCTCGACCGTCGTCGCGACCGTGAGCAACGGCACGGACACCTCGGCGATGAGCGAGATCAATTCAGGGATCGCCGGTGTCCGCCGCGTCGCGTTCAACACCGGCGCATCGACCGCGCTCGGCACCTACAAGGTGGTGTTGACCGCCACCGACGCCGCCGGCAACTCGTCGACGATCTCCGACTCCTCGACGACGCCGTTCAAATTCAACGTCGTCGCGTCGCCGCACGTCAACTCGTTCAACGGCCCGATCAACGTCGGCTCTGGGGCCAGCGTCGGGCTCAACTACAATCTGTCGGGAGGCACCGGAGTCATCAGCGGTTCGGCCGGAACCGGGATACCCGGGAGCGGCCTCAGCGGCTCCGGCTCGACCAGCGCCGTCGCCCCGACCGTGACCGTCAGCACCACGGTGACGTACACGCTGACCGTCAGCAACGCCGCGGGTGTCGCCGTCCAAGGGACCGTCAGCGTCCTCGTCCTGCCGGCGCCGACGGCAACTCTCGTCTTCACCGATTCGGGCGGCACGGCGAACAATGGATCGGCGATCAACACAGATCCGCACGGCAGCGTGTTTCTCAAGCCCACCTTTGCGGGCGGGGTCGGAACGCTCAACGGCGCGCCGGTTATCTCGGGCATCGTGATCGCCGTCAGCAACGTGGTCAACACCACGACGCCCGGCGTTCGTCACCAACAGCGTCGCCACCGACTTGGCCTTCACTTCCTCCCACGAGGGCGGCGGCGTGTCGGGATCGGCGTCGGGCGCGATCACGGGTCCTGGGATCGGGACTTCCCTCGCCATCGTCTCCGGCGCCGGAGCGACCGCGAGCCTGATCGGCGCGACGCTGACGTCGAACGCGACCTACACCTTGACCGTCAACAACTCCGCCGGCGCGGCCGAATCGCCGCTCGTCACGGCCGGCGTGACCGTGGTCGCTCCTGCGGCTGCGCTGAGCCTCCGCACCGCGAACACGACGAACGCGATTACGATCACGCAGGGACAGACCACCGACCTCACCGCGTTTTTCACCAATGACCCGGGCGGCACCCAGATCGTGCAGACCGGCGGCGTGACCGTCGGGACGGTGTCGACCAGCGGCGGGACGGTGACGGTAGCGCCGCCCCCCGGCGTCACGATCTACAACCTCCTGGTCACCAACCGCGCAGGGCAGCCGTCGTCCAGGACGGTCACGGTGACCGCGGTCGCACCGCCGTCGCAGCCGACGATCACGCCGGGAGGGTCCCCGGTGAGCGCCAGCGCGACCGGACTCACCGCGTCCGTCGTCGCCAACAGCGGGTACACCTACGCCTGGACGGTGACCGGCGCGACGCTGACCGGCGGCCAGGGCACCTCGGCGATCACCTACACGGCGTCCGCGTCACCGGGGGTCATCCTCCTCTCGTGTGACGAGGTGGACGCGGCCGGGACCCACAGCGCATCGGCAACCGCGCAGGTCACCGTCGTCGCGCTGCCGCAGCCGCCCACCGTCACGGCCGCCTCGAGCGTGACGCTGAACTCGACCGGCAACGTGGCATCCGTCACCGCCAACCCAGACATGACCTACGTCTGGACGGTGACCAATGCGTCCATCACGTCGTCGGGAGGAACGGCCGGTGTGACGGCGGGCGGCGTCAACAGCATCACGTACACCTCGACCGGCAGTACCAGCGACAGCGTGCTCCTCTCGGTGGTCGAGAAGAATGCCGCGAACGCATCCAGTGGCGCCGGCCAGAAGACGCAGTCGATCAGCGCGATTCCGAGCGCGCAGACCATCACCTCCGGCAGCACCGGCTTCATCACCGGCGCCGCGGGCCAGAGCGCTTTCGTTCCGAACGTCACTGGCATGACGCATACCTGGTCAATGAACGGCGGCACGATCACGTCCTCGACGATCAGTGACAACATCGTCTTCACCGTCACTTCCGGCGCCGGCGGGTCGGTCACGCTCAACTGCACCGAGACGAACGCCGCGGGCAGCGCGGTGCCATGCACACCCAAGGTGCTGACGGTCGCCGCAGCGCCGGTGGCGCCGACCATCACGACCGTGGTGAACGGCGTCACCGCCACGAGCGTCGTCGCCTCCTCGACCGGGAACCAGGCGTCGGTGACGCCGCGCGCGAACATGACCTACCAGTGGACGGTGAACACCGCGACCACGCTGATCACCGCCGGCCAGGGGACTGCCACGATCACCTACACCGCGCCCCCGTCCGGGTCGGCAGCGTTGAGCGTGTTCGAAGTCAACCAGGCGTCGGTGCAGAGCGCGACGCCGGGCACGGCGACGCTGACGGTGGTCGCGAGCACGCTGCACGCGATCAGCATCTCCGCCCCGGCCAACGTGACCGCCGGGTCGACGTTCAATGCGGCTACCATCCTCGATCAAACCACCGGGCTCGCGGACATCCAGGCGGGCACGGCGTTCAGCTGGACGAGCAGCACCAACGGCACGATCACCAGTGGAGGCGCCAGCGATGGCATCCAGTTCAATGCCGGCGTCGCGGGCCCCGACATCACCCTGAACGCCAACGTCGTCCAGACGACCCCGGCCACTGGCGACTTGAAGTCCGCGGCCGCGGCAGTCGTTCACGTGGTCGCTCCGCCGCAACCTCCGACCATCACTCCGGCAGCCTCGAACTTCAACGTCACCGCCGCCGCTACGGGTCTGACGGCCTCGGTGACCGCGAATCCCAACATGACCTACGACTGGTTGATCACGGGTGGCGCGATCG
>VBLM01000093.1:4941-6033 GCA_005879095.1 Deltaproteobacteria bacterium | reverse complement strand
CCGGCGCGGCCGGTACGCAGGTACAGTTGCAGTGCCGCGAGACCAACCTCGCGGGTACACACAGTGCGTACAGCAGCGTCTTCCTCGACGTGTACGCCGCGCCCCAGAACACCCCGGCGTTCACCGTTCCGGGCAACACGACGGGCGGCCTCGGTTACCTGGCGACGATCACGACCCCCGGCGCGGGCATGCAGTACAACTGGACGGTGAACGGCGTCATTCAGGCCGGACACACCGCCACGCTCAGCTTCACCGCGCCGGCTTCGACGACGACGAGCTACTCCGTCACGGCGAAGGAGCAAAACCCCGCCGGAGTCGTCAGCACCACCGCCGGAAGCGTGACGGTCAGCAACTGGCCGACGCCTTCGCAGCCGGCGATCACCGCGAGCCCCACCACGGTCGGCACCAAGGATACTGGCCGTACCGCTTCGGTCACCAGCCCGCCCAGCAACGTCACGTACACCTGGAACGTGACCGGCGGCACGGTCACCAACGTCAGCCCGGACACCGCCACCGTGATCTACACGGTGACCGCGTCGCCGGGCGCGAGCGCGGTCCAGATCAGCGCCACTCCATTCAATCCGGCGGGGACGTCGGGAACCCCCAGCGCGACCGCAAACGTCACGGTGGCGGCAGGGACGTACCGGACGGCGGTCGACCTCGCCCAGGCGCGCATCGGGGCAACGGTGACGAGGCTCACGGACGACCGCATTCTGATCGCGGGCGGCTCCGCCACCTTCGGCGGCAATCCCACGAACAGCGCGGTGATCTGCAACTCGACGGGTGAGAACTGCACGTCGACGCCCAACATGAACGACAACCGCATGAACCACACCGCGACGCTGCTGGCGAGCGGCAAGGTGCTGCTCGCGGGAGGCTACAAGACGATCACCCCCTCGATTACGGTGAGCGGCACCGCCGACCTCTACGATCCGTCCGCGAACACGATCACGGCGGTCACCGGCGGCGGCCTGAAGACCGCGCGGGCAGCCCACGTGGCTGTACTGCTGAACGACGGTCTGGTGCTGCTCGCCGGCGGAAGCGCGAACGGCACCAGCCCCCTTGCTGCCGGCACCATCGAGCTGTACGACC
>VBLM01000093.1:0-4801 GCA_005879095.1 Deltaproteobacteria bacterium | reverse complement strand
GCAGCGGAACGACCGGCAAGGGCGAGGTCTTCGACGAGGTGAACACGACCAGCACCGCAACGGTATTGGCGAATGCGACGTTCACGCTGACGACGGGTCTGCTCGGCGCAGTGACCACCAACCTGACCGCCACGCTGCTGAACGGCGGCACGCAGGTGCTAATCGCCGGCGGGCGCGTCGCCAGCGCGGCCGTCGCCACCGCCTACCTATATACGATCTCGAGCACGGCCATCGCGACCACCGGCAACCTCAAGACAGGGCGCGAATTGCACACGGCGACGTTGCTCGGGAACAACAAGGTCCTGATCGCGGGCGGAACCCTGGCGAGCGGCGCGGCGATCGGCTACAGCGAGTTGTACGACTCGGCGGGATTGGCCTCCTCGGTGACCGGCAGCATGACGAACGCGCGCACGCAGCACGCCGCGATGCTCATGTCCGACGGCGAGGTGCTGGTGGTCGGCGGGATCGCGGGCACGGCGGGTTCGATCGAGGCCTACCAGCCCTGAGCGGCCGGGATCCGGATTTCGTGCGGGGACATCGGGGACGGTGTCCCCGTTTCTTTTTCAACTCGCCGCCCCCGAAAGACCGTTTGGGACTGAAAGATTTCCAGTCCTGCGCGTTGCACCTACCCGCCCCATATACCGATTCTTGCGCAGGCGAGAGGCGCCACGATGGGGCATCCGATCCAGCGAATTCCAAAGACCGACGCCGATCCACGCCGCCGCGCAGCGGATCGGGCGATGCTGCTCGAACGGATCGCCATCGGGCTGGCGCACGAAGGCAAGAACCCGCTGCACAACATGGTCCTGCATCTACAACTGATGGCCGAGAAGCTGGCGGCGCCGTCGGTGCAGGGATCGCCGATCGAGAAGCACGTCGCCGCGCTGCGCGATGGGATCGGCCGCGTCGACCATCTGCTCAAGGCTTTCGGCGAGTTTGCCGCGCCGGAGCACCTGCCGGCCGACGTCGGCGCTGCCGTCAGCCGGGCCGAGCAGCTTCTCGCCTACGAGGCGCGCCGGGCCGGCGTTCATGTCCAGCACCACGGTCCGCCGGCGCTGTTGGTGCGGTCGGACAGCCGATACCTGGGCGATTTGGTTGCGCATGCGTTCGTCGCCTGTATCGAATTCACCAGAGAGGGCGGGCACGTGGACGGAGTGCTCGAGCCGCGCGGCGCCGTGGCGGTGCTCGAGCTCCGCGCCGAGGGTGGCCTCGGCAGCCGCGAGCACGCCCTTCTGCACGTCGAAGCGGCCCGCAGCCTGGCCCCCGACGCGGCGTGCGAGCTCTCGGTCGAGACCCCTGCGGCGGGGGGCGCCCGGCTCTCACTCTCTTTCCTCCATCCGAGGTAGCAAAGCTCATGCCGAAGGCCCGCATCCTGATCGTCGACGACGAGGAGTCCACCCGCGAGCTGTTCGCGGAGCTCCTCCAGCGCTGGGGCTACGACGTCGATCAGACGGCGGACGGCCACGGCGCTTTGAAACTGGCCGCCGAGACGCATCCCGACGTGATCATCAGCGACCTGGTGATGCCCAAGTTGGACGGCCTGGCGCTCGTCCGCGCGCTGCGCGAGGAGCAGCCGGACACGCCGGTGGTGATCATCACCGGGAAGGGGACCATCGACGCGGCGGTCGAGGCCGTGCGCGAGGGCGTCTTCGATTTCGTCGAGAAGCCGCTCGATCCGGCGCGCCTCAAAGTGATTCTCCAGCGCGCGCTGGAGAAGAAGGAGACGCTGCACGAGATGCAGGTCCTGCGCCGGCGGCTCGGCCAGGTCGATGCCGGCGTCGGACTGGTGGGCAACTCGCCGCCGATGCGCAAGGCCATGGAGCTGGTCGAGAAGGTCGCTCCCTCGAAGGCGAGCGTGGTCATCACCGGGCAGAGCGGTACCGGCAAGGAGATGGTGGCGCGCGCCATCCACCAGTTGAGCCCGCGGCGCGACAAGCCCTTCATCGCAATCAATTGCAGCGCGATTCCGGCGAGCTTGATCGAGAGCGAGATGTTCGGCCACGAGCGCGGCGCGTTCACCGGCGCTGACCAGCGGCGGCTGGGCGCGTGGGAGCTGGCCGACGGCGGCACGCTCTTCCTCGACGAGATCGGCGAGATTCCCATCGAGCTGCAGGCGAAGTTCCTCCGCGTGATCGAGGAGGAGCGGCTGCGGCGGCTGGGCGGAAAGAGCGAGATCGCGGTCGACGTGCGGGTGATCAGCGCGACGAATCGCGACCTGAAAGAGGAGATCAAGTCGCAGCGGTTCCGCGAGGACCTCTATTTCCGGCTCAACGTCTTCCACATCAACCTCGCGCCGTTTAAAGAGCGCCGGGACGACATCCCGGTGCTGGTCCAGCACTTCATCGACCGGTTCTCCCGCGACGCCGGCAAGAAGCTGCACGGGCTGTCGCCCCCGGCGATGAAGCTGCTCTGCGATTATGGGTGGCCGGGCAACATCCGCGAGTTGCGCAACACGCTGGAGCGCGCGGTCATCCTCTGCGGGACGGGGATGATCGAGCCGGAGCACCTGCCGTCCGAGCTGGCGGGCGGGGGTGGGGAAAGCGCCTACGTCAAGCTGCCGTACGGGTTGCCGCTGCGCGAGATCGAGAAGGAGTACATCCTGGCGACGTTGCACCGGCTCCAGAACAACAAGGCCCGCACGGACGACGACGAGGGCGAAACCGTCGCCAGCTGATCAGATTCGAATCAATCTCGGGGACACAATCTCCGACTCTCATCGGATACGACCAAAATCGGAGATTGTGTCCCCGAGATTGACCAGTCTCACTACGGGGTGTGGGCGACTTCGACGCGGTCCCGGCCCGAGCGCTTGGCGCGGTAGAGCGCTTCGTCGGCGCGGCGGAGCAGGTCTTCGGCAGCCTCCGGTGAGTCGAGATCGTCGGAAGTGACGGCCGCGACGCCGATCGAGCCGTGCACCGGCAGCCCTGCCTGCTCGCTGACGTCGGCGAGCCGCTTGCGCAGGCGCTCGGCGAAGAGCGCGCCCTGGGCCTCGTTGGTCTGCGGCAGGAGGACGACGAACTCGTCGCCGCCGTACCGCGCGGCGAAGTCGGTGTCGCGCAGCTCCTCGCGGACGGCGTCGGCGAGCGCCAGGATGGCGCGGTTTCCGGCGGCGTGGCCGAGCTGATCGTTGATCTGCTTGAGGCCGTCGAGGTCGACCATCGCGCAGGCCAGCGGGTGGCCGTAGCGGTGGGCGCGGGCCACTTCTTCTTCCAGCCGCGCGTGGAACGACCGGAAGTTGGGCAGGCCGGTGAGGCCGTCGGTCTGGGCGAGCGCGCGGTAGTGCTCCTTCTGCGCGGAGAGAAAAATCACCGGCGTATCGGCGGTCTTCGAGTGACGGCGCAGGCCGGTGAGGGCGCCGAACCCGTCCATGCCGGGCAGGAAGAGATCGAGCAGCACCAGGTCGGGATTGAGCTCCGCCGCGCGCTTCAGAGCTGTCTCTCCGTCACCAACGGCATCGACGTCGTAGCGCGGGCGGAGCAATTCGGAAAGGACCATGCGCGCGTCCTCGTCGTCCTCGACCACGAGGATGAGCGGCTTGTCGCGCTTTCCGGAGGCGGCGGGGGCGGGTTCGGGCGTCGGGGCGTCTTCGCGGGCGACGCGGGGCGCTTTCAGGCGGGCGGCGACGCGGCGGGCGACTTCGTCGGGGGTGCTGCCGGCGTCGTCCGCGCCGGCCTCGATGGCCGAGGCCGCATCCGAAGTCAGGACCACGATCGGGCCGACCGCCTGCGCCAGCTCGCGCATGGCGATGGCGCGGGTCAGATCGTCGGCGGCACAGACGAAGGCAACCGGCGCGCCGGCGCGCTCGGCCATCCCGGCCCGCGCCAACGCCTTGCGCAACGCCTCCGCGGTTTCCCCGGCCCCGACGACCCGGACGTTCACGTCCGCCCCCGACACGCCACCCACGCCCGTCAGGAAGGTAGCGATTCGGCTGGGGGAACGCCAAGATGTAGGTGGCGCTCGCCTGCTTTTTTCTACCGCCGGTAGCCGCCGCGGCCGAAACGCTGTCGGCCGGCGAACACATTTCCCTGCGGGTTCATCATCTGCGGCGGCGTCTCCAGCCAGAACTGCCACCACTGCTCGCCCCATCCGTCGAGCTTCAAACGCTTGTCGTTCTGCGCCCGCTGCAACAGGGTCTTGAGCTTCTCGTCCGACTTGTTCTCCTCGACGCCCTTGGTGAGGATTTCGATCGCCTTCTTCTTCTCGCCCCGGGCGTGTTCGCACCAGGCGTAGACCGCGTACAAGAGCGTCTCGCTCTTGTTGCCCTTGAGCGAGCCGTCGAAGATGCGCTCCATCTCGTCGTACTTCTTCTGGCGGTAGAGGATGGCCGCCAGCATGGCCTGCGCCTGCCAGAGGCGGAGCAGGGTACCGGTGCTCTTGCGCAGGTGCGGCTCGGCCTCGTCGAACTTCTTCTGCACGTAGAGCAGGACGCCGATGTTGGCGTGCAGGCTGGAGGAGATGCCGAACTGCCAGCGGGCGAGCGAGAAGGCGTTCTGCAGGGCTTCGACGGCGCGCTCCGGTTTGCGCGCCATCATCTCTTTCTGCGCGATGGCCATGACCGCCTCGAGCTGCTTGCCGCTGCGGCGGGCGAGCAGGACGTAGGCGCCGATCGCGCCGACCAGGCCGAAGAGTCCACACAGGCCGGGATGGACGACACGCGTCGCGAGAGCAAGCAGGAAGACGATGGCGCCGGCGAGCAAGCTGAGGGCGAGGTTGATCACTTTGGCTCCACGAGTGGCCCTCCCCGGAATCGAACCGGGACGATCTTGCGATCGGTGGATTTTGAGTCCACTGCGTCTGCCAG
>VBLM01000095.1 GCA_005879095.1 Deltaproteobacteria bacterium | reverse complement strand
CCGGTTCGGTTGTCGAAGACCCGCGTGGCGCTCGTTTCGACGAACGCCACTTTCTTGTCCGTCACGGCGAAGTACGGATGAAAGCCGAGTTGAAACGGTCCTTCACCCGCGACCGTGGTTTCGAGCCTGAAGGCGTCTTCCGTCAGCGTGAAGGCGATTAGTACGTCCCATGTCTCGTGCTGCAAACGGCACTCGAGCGAAGACGCGCCGGTGCGGACGACTTCCCAGGGCAGATTGCGAGCGAATCCGTGCTGCTTGTAGGGCGAGCCTGCGTCCGGCTTGCCCGCGATTGGAAACAGCACCGGAATCCCGCCGCGAACGTTTTTCGATAAGTCCTCCAAAGTGGACATGTCGAGAAACAACAATTCATCATTGTCGAATCGCAGCTTGGTGCAGATCGCGCCGCGCTCCGGCACGATCTCCGCCAGCGCATTCCCGGCGCGCAGGACGATCATTTCGGCTTCGGAAGCACGATTTCGGGCTTCTCCTTCCGCCGCCGATAGAGCAGCGCGGTCCGGCCGAGGACCTGCGCCACGTGCGCGCTGCAGCGCGCGGCGAGAGCATCGGCTGTCTCGGTGCGGTCCTGCGGCGCGTTCTCGCTCACCTTCACTTTGATCAACTCGTGCGTGTCGAGCTGCGCATCGGCTTGCTTGACGACGGCATCGGTGACGCCCTCATGGCCAATCTGCAGTACCGCGTCCAGATGGTGGCCGAGCGCGCGCAGATGGCGCCGCTGCTTCCCGGTGAGCGCCTCAGCCAACGTACGCTTGACCCGCGAAGTCGCGGTTGTCGCCGAGCGCCGACTTCTGCCCGAGCAGCGAATCGAGCAGCCGCAGCAGCAGGAACACGTTGGGGATACCGCCGGTGTACATGCTGGCGAAGTTCATCAGCTTGCCGCGCTGCCGCACTTTGAGCGCGCCGCCCGCGACGACGAACTTCTCGATCTCGCCGAGCGGGCACGACTTCATCCCGCCGAAGAGCTTCTTCACCGAGAGCTTGTCCTTGTCGAGCGCGACCGACTTGCCGAAGCGGACTTCCTCGCCCGCATCGAGCTGCTTGCGCGCCGCCGCGAAGTGCGAAGTCGTGTGCTGCTCGACCACGCGCTCGGCCAGCACGTCCATCGACTTGAGGTTTCCCGGCAGCGATCGCTTCTTGCTGTTCGGATCGGTGAACGCGGGGTGATAGTTGGTGCCGAGCGCGGGCAGGAGGAGCCCGAGCAGCCCGCCCAGCCGCACCTTCACCACCCGATAGTGCAATTGAGGAATCTCGGCGAAGCGCAGCGCCCACAGCTTGCCGCGCAATCCCCAGCGCTCGACGCCGTCGGCGCGCAGCACCACCTTGCTCTTGCTCTGCTGGACGATCGCGAGCGCCCCGAGCCCGCCCAACAGCACGCCGAAGACGACCAGCGGAATGCGCGCGTCGGCGTCGGCCGCCGCCAGCTGCGTCGCGAGCGCGAGCAGGCCGGCGCCGGGGAGCAGCAGGAACAGGACGGAGAAGACCCGGTAGGTCAGGGTCGCAGAGTGCTCGGCGACGACGTCGCCCTCGGGCGCCAGCAACATCTCCATGGAAATCCCCCTACTTTGCGAACAGCTCCTGCTGCTCGGGAATCAGGCCCAGCGCTTTCGCTACCGGAGTGAAGCTTCGCCGATGCAGGTCGCAGGCGCCTAGGCGCTCCAGTGCGCCGAGGTGCTCCGCGGTGGGATAACCCTTGTGCGAGGCAAAGCCGTACCCCGGATATTGCAAGTCCAGCTGCGCCATCAGCCGGTCGCGATGGACCTTGGCCACGATCGACGCCGCGCCGATGGTGATGCTCTTCGCGTCACCCTTGATGATCGCCTGCTGCGGCATCAGCAGGCCCTCGAGCCGGCGCGCGTCGACCAAGAGATATTGCGGCTGCGGATCGAGCGCCAGCACCGCGCGCCGCAGGGCGAGCAGGCCGGCGTGGTAGATGTTCAGCGTATCGATCTCTTGAATTTCGGCGCGGCCCAGTCCGACCGCGATGCAGCAGGCGCGGATCTCCGGCTCCAGCGCGTCGCGCTCCTCGGGAGTGAGCTGCTTCGAGTCGTTGATGCCCTTGATGCGCGTGCCGGGCCGGAGGATCACCGCCGCCGCGATCACCGGACCCGCCAGCGGCGCCATGCCCACTTCGTCGCACCCGCCGACGTGGACGATGCCCTGTTCCCAGAGCGGCTGCTCGAACGCCGAAAGCCGCGTCAGCCGCCGTCCTTCGGCCTGCGCCTTGTGGTTGCGCTTCTCGATCCGCTCGGCGATGGCTCGCGCGCCTGCCCGCGGGTCCTGCTTGAGCGCGGTGAGGCCGCCGCTCGGCAGGTCGCGCGCCTCGTCGCAGAACAGCCGGTGCAGCT
>VBLM01000583.1 GCA_005879095.1 Deltaproteobacteria bacterium | reverse complement strand
CTCCTCTTCGCTGCGCGAGCGCGGGACCGACAAGATCGCGCTCCAGCCGCCCTCCGATCGAAGAACGTCCCACGGCGACCCCGGCCCGCGCGCCGCCTGCAGCGTCGAACGGTTCTGCGCCAGCCGGAAATTCAACGCGCGTTGAAATATGTGCCGGCCCTCGAGCAGCACGGACGCCGCGAGCTGTACGGGGGAGCTCACCGAAAGATACGTGTCGGCAATCCGCTCCAGTCCATGCAGCGCCTGCTCCGGGCCAGCGACGATCCAGCCGAGCTTGAGCTGCGGCAGCCCTGCCACTTTCGACAAGCCGCTCAACGCAAACGTACCCGGCAGCCCCGCGAGCGTCCGCACGCGGCGCGCATCGTCGAACGCGGGAAAATCCGCGAACACCTCGTCGGAGATGATCGGCAGACCCGTGGCGGCGAGCCTCGAGAATTCGTCCTTCTTCAAATACGCGCCGGTCGGATTTCCCGGATTGACGACCAGGATCGCGCGGGTCCGCGCAGTCACCGGCAGCGAATCGAGGTGCCACTCGCCGTCCCACCGCAACGGATACGGCATCGCGCGCACCGATTCGAGCGCGGTCAGATCGTCGAACAGCGGGTAGCTCGGCTGCGGCACCAGCACTTCGTCGCCCGGATCGCAGAGCAGCTTGAACAGCCACGAATAGGCTTCGCTCGTCGAAGCGGTCAGGATCACCCGGTCCGCCGCGACGCCATGATACGCGCCGATCGCCTCGCGCGCCTGCGGGAGGCCGCGCGGATCCGGCGCATACACCGGCGCCCGCGGAAGCTGCTCGTCGGGGAGCGGCAAGCCGACGGCGGTCGGATTGCTGGCGGTGAGGTCGACGTACGGCTCGCGCCGCGCCGCGATCGCTTTCGCGATCGCATTGTGCGATGCGCTGAAGTCGAGCCGGCTCACGCCTCGGGCATCGAGATTTCGGAATTGCGCGGCAGCGGCAGCCGCGACGATTCCTTCTCGATGAAGCGCAGCGCCGACCAGATCTCGTCCATGGCGATGATCTTGTTGTCGGTCAGCCCGCCGGCGAGTCCGACCGCGCGCACCAGCGACTCGTCGAGATCGGTGAAGAACCCGCTGCTCTTGCGCGGCCAGGCCACCCACAGGGCACCGCGCGGCGCGAGGACGTGCTTGGCCTTGGGAAACAGCTCGCCGAGCACCGCGCGCGAGGAGGAGAAGACGATGATGATGTCGTTGAGGCTGAGGATCTTCGTCGTCACGCCCACGCCCGCCGGCAGCGGATCGAGCTTGCGGGCGAAGCCGTGCGGGGGATCGAGGAGGAGCACGCGCCGCCCCTCCTTGATCCCCAGCTTCTGGCTGAGGGGGATCTCCCCGGTCACGAGAGTGCTTGTAGGTTCAAGCGAGGCGGTTTCGCAAGGAGTTCGGACCGGCGTGTCGAAGATTGATAGACTCGCCGTCTGTGAAAAGCGTGCGGATCGGGCTGCTGGGCGTGGGCACCGTCGGACAGGCGGTGGCGCGCGCGTTGATCGAGCGGCGCGACGTCCTCTCGCGCGCCGCCGGCGCCGGACTGGTCCTGCAACGCGCCGCGGTGCGCGATCTCTCGCGGCCGCGGCCGCTCTCGCGCGAGCAGCTGACGACCGATCCGGTCCAGGTGGCGCGCGCCGACGACGTCGATCTGGTGATCGAGTTGATGGGCGGCGAGGAGCCGGCGCGCGGCCTGATCGCCGCGGCGCTCGAGCGGGGCAAGCCGGTGGTCACCGCCAACAAGCGCGTCCTCGCCTGGCACGGGCCGCAGCTCGAACAGCTGGCGGCGTCGAAAGGCGTCGAGCTGCGCTACGAGGCCGCGGTCGGCGGCGGCATTCCGCTGATCGCGCCGCTCACCGACGACCTGGCCGCGAACCGCGTGCTGGAGTTGCGCGCGATCATCAACGGCACCTGCAATTACGTCCTCACCCGCATGGCGCAGGGCGAGACGCTCGAGACCGCGCTGGGCAAGGCGCAGGAAGCGGGCTACGCCGAGGCCGATCCGCGCGACGACATCGACGGGGTCGACGCGGCCGACAAGCTCTGCGTGCTGGTCCGGCTCGCGTTCAATGCGACCTGTACGCCGGGCCAGTTGCACCGGCAGGGAATCCGCGGCCTCGATCCGCGCGATCTCGCCTACGGCCGCGAGCTCGGATACGTGCTCAAACTGCTCGCCATTGCGCGGCGCGGGCCGGGCCTCGGCGTGGAAGCACGCGTCCATCCCGCGTTCCTGCCCGCCGACCATCCGCTGGCGCGCGTCGACGGCGCGCAGAACGCGGTGCACGTGGTCGGCGATCTCTGCGGCCCGGTGATGTTCAGCGGGCTCGGCGCGGGCGGCGATGCGACCGCCAGCGCCGTGCTGGCCGACGTGGTGCACGTCGCGCGCCGGCTCGCTCTCGGCGATCCGGTGCCCCCGCCGCGCGATTCCGGTCCCGACGCGCCGCTGATCCCGATGTCGGAAGTGAAGACGCGCTGCTATTTCCGTCTCTCGGTCGACGACGTGCCGGGCGTGTTCGCGCAGGTGACGAAAGTGCTCGCCACGCACGAGATCGGGCTCGCCAGCGTGATCCAGCGCGAGCCGGGCAAGCTCGGTTCGGCGGAAGTGGTCCTCTTCACCTATGCCGCGCCGGAATCGGCCCTGGCCGCTGCGGAAGCCGAATTGTCGAAGCTTCCCAGCACGCGCGCGGTGCTGGCGCGGATCCGCGTCGAGGCTTCGAAATGAGGCGCGGCGTCCTCTCGCGCTGGGCATCGCACCTGCCACTCACAGCGAAGACACCCGCCCTGACGCTCGGCGAGGGTGACACGCCGCTGGTGCAGGCGCCGACCCTCGCTCGCGACGTCGGCTGCAAGGAGCTGTGGCTCAAATTCGAAGGGATGAACCCGACCGGCTCGTTCAAGGATCGCGGCATGGTCGTGGCCCTCGCGAAAGCGATCGAGAGCGGCGCGAAAAAGGCGGTCTGCGCCTCGACTGGAAATACTTCGGC
>VBLM01000582.1:5631-9536 GCA_005879095.1 Deltaproteobacteria bacterium | reverse complement strand
TCGTGCCGGAATCAGTGTCCTCGAGCCGGACGGTGGCGCCGAAGACGACGCGCCCGCCGGAGAGCCGTTTGACGTCGATGATCTCCGCCCGCGCGAGGCGATCTTCGAGGATCTGGATGCGACCCTCGATGTGCGACTGCTTCTCCTTGGCGGCGTGGTACTCGGCGTTTTCGCTCAGATCGCCGTGGTCGCGCGCCGTCGAAATCTCCTGCACGATGCGCGGCCGCTCGACGGACTTGAGGCGCTTGATCTCGCGCTTGATCGCGTCCGCGCCGGCCTTGGTCATCGGGATGCTGTCGGCTGCCATTCTCGACTCTCGCTAAACGAAATGCGGCCGGGCCCCTCGACGGAGCCGGCCGCGCACGTCTCGAACATTGCCGCGCCGGCCCCGCGCCGTCAATGAAAACTGACGTTTTGAAACGCGGTTCAGCAGGGGAGCAGGCTTGCAGCCATGCTCCTGCTCGCCGAGGCAGAGTCGGATTTTTCTCTTGCATCCGCGGCGCGATTGCATAAATATGCAATCGCATGCAGACCGTGCCCATCGGTGTCGTTGGCGCTTCCGGCTACTCGGGCATCGAGGCGAGCCGGATCCTGGCGTCGCATCCGAATGTCGAGCTGAAGCTGCTCGGCAGCGACAAGTGGGCCGGCGAGACGGCTGCCCGGCGCGCGGGCCTGCCTGGCAGCGCCGGCAAGGTCAAGTACGCGCCGCAGAACCAAATCGCCCAGCTCGCGCGAGAGTGCGCGGTGGTGCTGCTGGCGACGCCCGCGGATGGATCGCTCAAGCTGGCGCCGATCCTGCTCGCGCTGGGCGTGAAGGTGATCGATCTGTCCGGCGCGTTCCGCCTGCGCGACTCGTCCGCGTACCCGAAACACTACGGCTTCGAGCACACCCATCCGCAGCTCCTTTCAGAGGCAGTTTACGGCCTGCCGGAGCTGTCGAAAGTGCGCGAGGGGACGCGGCTGGTCGCAAATCCCGGCTGCTATCCGACCGCTGCCGTGCTCGCGCTGGCGCCCTTGATCGAGGCGGGGCTCGTCGAAGGGCCGTTCATCGTCGATGCAGCTTCCGGTGTCACGGGCGCCGGGCGGAAGGCGAGCGAAGAGATGTCGTTCGGCGAAGTCGACGAAGACTTCAAGGCTTACAAAGTACTGCGCCACCAGCACCAGCCGGAAATGGCGCAGACGCTGCAAAGGCCGTTGACGTTTACGGCTCACCTGTTGCCGGCCAGGCGCGGGATTCTCGCCACCTGTTACGCGAGAGTGGCGAAGCCCGGCGACCTGAAAGCAGCATTCCTGCATAAATATGCAGACTGTCCTTTCATCGAAGTGATCAATGGCCCGGACGAAGTCGCGCTCAAGAACGTCATCGGCACGAACAAGTGCCACATCGGCGTCGCCACGGATGGCGAGACCGTGATCGTCATCTCGGCCATCGACAACCTGGTGAAGGGTGCTGCCGGGCAGGCGGTGCAGAACCTGAATCTGATGATGGGTTGGCCCGAAACGGCCGGACTCGACTCGCTGCGGGGGTTCCATCCTTGAAGAATCCCAAGGGATTTCTCTGGGCCGGCATGCAGGCCGGCATCAAGCCGAACCGGAAGGACCTGGCGCTGGTCTACAGCGACGCGCCCTGTTCGGCGGCGGGCTGCTTCACGCAGAATCTCGCCAAAGCGGCGCCGGTGATCGACGCCGAAAAGCGCCTGCCGTCCGACGGCATCCGCGCGGTCGTGATCAACAGCGGAAACGCCAATGCGCTGACCGGGCCGGAGGGCCTCGAGGACGTGCGCACCGTCTGTGATGCGGTCGGAAAAGCACTACAAATTCCGATATCTGCAGTGGTTTCCGCGTCGACGGGTGTGATCGGGCACCGGCTGCCGGCGCACAAGATCGTCGCTGCCGCGCCGTCGCTCGCGGCGTCTTTGAAAGGCGATGCGATGCCGGCCGCCGAAGCGATCATGACGACCGACACGCGCGTGAAAGTCGCGTCGCGGATGGTGCAGATCGACGGCAAGGACGTGACGCTGGCCTGCATCTGCAAGGGCTCGGGAATGATCGCCCCTTCTCTGGCGACGATGATCGCGGTGGTCGCGACCGATTGCGCGATCACCCCGCCGATGCTCGGCGGAGCGCTGAACAAGGCGATGCGGCGCAGCTTCAATGCGCTCACCGTCGACGGCGACATGTCGACCAACGACGTCGTCTTCGCGCTGGCGAACGGACTCGCCGGAAACGCGCCCATCGCCGATCCGGGGCCGGCGTTGGAGACGTTCGGCGCGGCGCTCGACGACATCTGCAAGCAGATGGCGAAGGAGATCGCCGCCGACGGCGAGGGCGCGACCAAGCTGCTCGACATCTCGGTCCAAGGTGCTCCGTCGGAGGACATCGCAGTCGATCTGGCCAAGGCCTGCGCCGGGTCCAGCCTGGTCAAGGCCGCGATTTTCGGGGCGGATCCGAACTGGGGCCGGGTGCTGGCGTCGATGGGCGCGAGGGCCGGGACGGCAGGGTACGCGATCGATCCGGCCGATGCGCGCGTCACCGTGCAGGAGGTGGCCGTCTACGATCGCGCGCCGCTCGCTTACGACGCAAGCGTGCTGAAAGCGCGGATGCGCGAGCCGGAGTGCAAAGTGCACGTCGATCTGCGGCGCGGCGCCGGCACCGGTCAGGCCTGGGGCTGCGACCTCTCGTACGACTACGTGAAGATCAACGCCGACTACACCTCGCTGATCGTCCCGCGGCCCGACGGCGGCGTCGCCAAGGACGATCGGCTCTCCAACTACAGCCCGACCTTCAAGGTGCAACTGCTGGTCGACGCGCTCGGGTACATCAAGAAGTTCTCCGGCACCCGCTGCGTGATCAAGTACGGCGGCGCCGCGATGGTGAAAGAGTCGCTGAAGAAGTCGTTCTGCGACGACATCGGCTTGCTCCGCTCGGTCGGCCTGCGTCCGGTCGTGGTCCACGGCGGCGGGCCGGAGATCACTCGAACTCTCGAGAAACTGGGCGGAAAAGCTGAGTTCATCGACGGCCAGCGGGTGACGAACGCGTCCGATGTGAAGGTCGTCGAGATGGTCCTGACCGGCTCGATCAACACCGAGCTCGTCACGCTGCTGAACCAGGAAGGCGTGGCGCACGCCGTCGGCGTCTCCGGCGTGACGCGCATCAACAAGGACTTCCTCGAAATGCTCCTGCAGCAGGGGTACGTGCCGATCATCTCCCCGGTCGGTCTCGGCGAGGACGGCCAGAGCTACAACATCAATGCCGACACGGTCGCGGCCGAGGTCGCCATCGCCATCGGCGCGCAGAAGCTGATC
Source organism: Deltaproteobacteria bacterium (assembly GCA_005879095.1). Lineage (GTDB taxonomy): Bacteria > Myxococcota > Myxococcia > Myxococcales > 40CM-4-68-19 > 40CM-4-68-19. The sequence continues at coordinate 6,231 of VBLM01000582.1, read as the reverse complement.
TACCTGTCGGACGTGCCCGGGATCCTGAAGGGCGGCGAGCTGATCGGCCAGCTGACGACCAAAGATGTCGAAGCGCTGATCGCCGACGGCACGATCTCCGGCGGCATGATCGCGAAAGCACGGAGCATCTTGAAAGTGCTCGCGAGCGGCGTCCCCAACGTGCACATGCTCGACGGGCGGGTCCCGCACTCGATCATCGGCGAGCTCTTCACCGACCGCGGCGTCGGCTCGTGGATCTCGGCATGAGGGTGCTGACGAAAAGCGCCCGCCAGGACGCGATCCGCCGTGCGCTGCGCGTGAAGCGGATCGCGACGCAGCAGGAGCTGGTGGAGGCTCTGAAGCGTGAGGGCATCGAGGCCACGCAGGCCACGCTGTCGCGCGACCTGACCGAGCTCGGCGTGCTGCGCGTCTCGCGGCCGGAGGGCGCGGTCTACGAGCTCGAGCCGGTGAGCGCGCAGACCGCGCCGCAGACGCGCGAGCTCGGCGAAACCATTTTGTCGCTCGGCGACAACGAAGCGCTGGTCGTCCTGCGCACGCGGCCGGGCATGGCGTCGGCGGTCGCGCTCGCCATCGACAACGCGAGGTTGTCGGAGTGCCTGG
>VBLM01000582.1:0-5571 GCA_005879095.1 Deltaproteobacteria bacterium | reverse complement strand
CTCACATGAGCACCTTTTGGGGGGTCCAGGGGGGAGCGAGCTCCACCCTGGTGGAGGCGCCGCAGGCGCCGGACATCGAGGGTTGCGGCGGGGATAGGGTTTTCGGATTGGAGAAAAAATGACAAGGCAAAAGGTCGTTCTGGCGTATAGCGGTGGACTCGACACCAGCGTGCTGGTCCGCATTCTCACCGATGAGTACCGGTATGACGTCATCGCCTGCCACGCGGACGTGGGCGAGTCGAAGGACCACGAAAAGCTGCGCGAAAAGGCCCGCAAGGCCGGCGCGATCGCGACGGAAGTCGTCGATGCAAAAGAGGAATTCGCTACGCAGTTCTGCTTCCCGGCGCTGCAGGCGAATGCCCTGTATCAGGGCGTCTATCCGCTGTCGGCGGCGCTGTCGCGGCCGCTGATCGCGAAACATCTGGTCGCGGCGGCGCGCAAGCACGGCGCAACGGCGGTGGCCCATGGCGCGACCGGCAAGGGCAACGATCAGGTCCGCTTCGATCTCGCCGTGAAAGGCATGGCGCCGGAGTTGAAGATTCTCGCCCCGCAGCGCGAACGGAATATCACCCGCGACGCGGCGATGGAGTACGCGGCCAAGCACGGCATCGAGGTGCCGACGACGAAGAAGAGCATCTTCTCCATCGACGAGAATCTGTGGGGCCGCAGCATCGAGGGCGGCGTGCTCGAGGACGTCGCGCAGGAGCCGCCCGAGGCCGCGTTCGCCTGGACGAAGAGCATCGAGGACGCGCCCGCTGCGCCTGCGTATTTGAAGATCGGATTCGCGGCCGGCCTGCCGGTCACGGTGAATGGCGAGAAGCTCTCGCCGGCGGCGCTGATCGCGAAGGTCGGAGAGATCGCGGGTCTGCACGGCGTCGGCCGGATCGATCTGATGGAGGACCGTGTGGTCGGCATCAAGAGCCGCGAGACCTACGAATGCCCCGCGTCGGTGGCGCTGATCTGCGCGCACCAGGAGATCGAGCGGTTCACCATCATGGGCGACGCGCTGCGGGTGAAATCGCAGTTGGATCAGCGATTTGCGCAGCTGACCTACGAGGGCTTCTGGTTCAGCCCGCTGCGCCTCGCCCTGCAGGCGTTCAACGACAGCCTCGCGCAGACGGTGAACGGCGAGGTGACGCTCAAGCTGTACAAGGGCTCGATGCGGGTGGTCGGCCGCAGCTCGCCGCACGGCCTGTACAACCACGCGCTCTCCACGTACGGCGTCGAAGATCGGTTTGACCACCGCGCCGCTGAAGGCTTCATCCACCTGCTCGGGCTCCAGCTGCAGGAGTTCAGCAGGCAGCACGGCGGCATCGACAAGTGAGCATCGTCGGCGCCGGCGCAGCCTCGGGGGGAGCGACGCTCCTGCCCGAGGTGCTCGCGTTCTCCAGCTCGCTGCCGCTCGACAGGGCGCTGCTGAAGGAGGACGTGATCGGCTCGCTGGCGCACTTGATCATGCTCGCGCGGACCGGGATCGTCCCGCGCGAGACGGCGGCGCGGATCCGCGACGAGCTTCTACTCGTCTTCGACAAGCCGTTGCCCGACGAGGAAGACGTGCACATGGCGGTCGAGACGCTGCTGACGCGGGCGCTCGGCGAGGAAGCCGGCATGCTGCACACGGCGCGCTCGCGGAACGATCAGATCGCGCTCGACCTGCGGCTGCACGTCCGCGAGCAGTGCGCGCTCGCGCTGCTGGAGATGTCGCTGCTCTTGAAAGAGCTGGCCGATCGGGCCGAGCGCGAGCGCGACACGCTCCTGCCCGGGTACACGCATCGTCAGCGCGCGCAGCCGGTCAGCGCGGCGTACTACCTCTGCGCGTGGGGCGCGATGTTCCAGCGCGATCTGCGCCGGCTGCATCCGCCGTCGGACTTGCCGCTCGGCGTCGGCGCGCTGGCGGGGACGTCGCTGCCGATCGATCGGCACCTGGTGCGCAAGCTGCTGCACTTCGGCAGCATCACCGCGAACGGCCTCGACACCGTCGGAGATCGCGATTTCGCTCTCGATTTCGCCTACGGCGCGGTTCGCGTGCTGATTCACGCCAGCCGCGTTGCGACCGACGTGATCGATTTCTCTACTTCCGAGTTCGGCTTCGTCACGCTCGACGACGAGATCGCGATGGGCTCGTCGATGATGCCGCAGAAGCGCAATCCCGACCTGTTCGAGCTGATCCGCGGCAAGTGCGGCCGGGCGGTCGGGAACCTCACGGCGCTGCTCGTCACCGTGAAAGGGCTTCCCGGCGGGTACAACCGCGACCTGCAGGAAGACCGGCAGCCGGTGCTCGAGACCGGGCCGCTCCTGATCTCGGTCCTGCGGATGCTGCGGCTCGGGCTCAGCCGCATCAAGTTCAATCCGCAGCGAGGCCGCGCCGCGCTGGAGGACGGCGCGACGGCCGCCACCGACATCGCCGAGGCGCTGGCGCAGGCGGGCGTACCGTTCCGGACGGCGTACAAGCTGACCGGAGCGCTGGTGCGCAAGTGCGCGGAAACAGGCGTCTCTTTGTCGAAAGCGCCGCTACAGCTGGCGCAGCAGATCGATTCGCGCTTTTCCGCAACCGTGCTCGGCGCCGCCGACGCCGTCAGTTCCTGCGCGAGCGGGCGCACCAGGCCGATTCGCTCAGCGCGCACACGCCGCGTCTCGATCAGCTGTTGCGCGAACTCGAGGAGGCCGCCCTGTGAAGCGCGATTTCCTGACGCTGTCCGATCTCTCCTCCGACGAGCATCTGCTGCTCTTCCGCCGTGCACACGAGCTGAAGGCGAACCGCCGGCAGCGGACGCTCGAAGGGCGGTCGCTGCTGCTGTTGTTCGAGAAGGCCTCGACCAGGACCCGCATCTCGTTCGAGGCGTCCATCGGCCAGCTCGGCGGGCACGCGATCACGCTGCCGATGCAGGAGAGCCAGATCGCGCGCGGCGAGACGCTGGAGGACACGGCGCGCGTGGCCTCGCGCTACGTCGACGCGATCATGTTCCGCACCCACGGCGACGAGCGGCTGAAGGCGTTCGCTGCCGCTGCGACAGTGCCGGTGATCAACGGGCTTTCCGACGGCGGACACCCGGTGCAGGTCCTCGCCGACCTCTTCACCGTCGAGGAAAAGCTCGGCGAGGTCGCGGGCAAGACCATCGTCTTCGTCGGCGACTGCGGGTCGAACATGGCGCGGTCGTTCTGCGAGGCGGCGCCGATCTTCGGCTTCTCGCTGCGGCTGGCGGCGCCGGAAGGCTATCGGCCGCCCGCTGCCGAGCTGCGCGGCGCGCGCGTGACTGCGAATCCGGCGGAGGCGATGCAAGGCGCGGACGTGGTGGTCACCGACGTGTGGACGAGCATGGGGCAGGAGGCGGAAACGAAGGCGCGGCTTCAGGCGCTCTCGGCCTACACGGTCGACGAGGCGATGGTCGCGAAGGCCAGGCCGCAGGCGATCGTGCTGCACTGCCTGCCGGCGCACCGCGGGGAAGAGATCTCGGCCGGAGTCATCGACGGGCCGCACAGCGCGGTCTTCGAAGAAGCCGAAAATCGCCTGCACGTGCAGAAAGCGCTGCTCGAACATCTCATTTTGCGGCGCTAGGCGCGGGCGCGCCGGTCTCGTCGGTGAGCGCGCGGGAGCGCAGCGTCTCCATCCCGTGGAAGATGGCCATGCCGACGAGCATCGAGGGGACGAAGAGCAGGCCTTCGCGGGTGCCAAAGCCGGCCGAGATGATGCCGGGAGCGGGGCAGAAGCCGACCATGCCCCAGCCGGTGCCGAAGACGAGCGAGCCGATCACCAGCCGCCGATCGACGCGGGTAAACTCGTACGTCGGAAACGCCGGCACCAGCAGCGGCGCCTTGAACCGGCGCGCGATGCGCTGCCCGATGAAGTGGACGCCCACCGCCGCTGCCATCACGAACGCGAGCGTCGGGTCGAACGCGCCGAAAATATCAAGAAATCCCATGATCTTCTGCGGCTGACCCATACCGGAGACCGCGAGACCCAGGCCGAACAGCGCGCCACATCCGAACGCGGAGAGCAGCAGCTTCATGCGTGCACCAGGTGGCGGACGACGAAGACCGTCAACACGCCGGCCGACATGAAGACGAGCGTGGCCGCGATCGAGCGCTTCGAGAGCCGGGCGATGCCGCACACGCCGTGCCCGCTGGTGCAGCCGTTGGCGAGCCGGGTGCCGAAACCGACCAGCAGTCCGCCGGCGATCAGCGTGCCCGCCGGAAGGTGAACGGTGACCTGGAGGCTGCCGGGCAGGAGATGGCCGACCGCTGCGCCGGCCAGGACCATTCCGCCGACGAAGAGCACGCGCCAGAGAGCGTCGCGGCCGGCCAGGCCGGCGACGATGCCGGTGATGCCGGCGACCCGGCCGTTCAAGAGGAGGAGGAGCGAGGCGGCGAGGCCGATCAGCGCGCCGCCGAGGAGGGCCGCAGGAACCGAAGACATGCCCGCATCATAAGCGGGTTCTAGCGCTTCACGCCGCCGTGGCCCTCGCAGACCTTCGCGGTGCCCTTGTGGACCGTGCCGTCGTTGCACCGGAGACGCGCGCTGGGCCGCTTGCCGGCCGGCCGGCGGGCGTGCGGCTGGCCGAACGTCGAGTACGGGCTGGTGTGCGCCGGCACGTCTTCGGGCCGCTGCGTCGGGGGGACCGATTGCGGCTGCGTCGGGGCAGCCAGGAGGGCGAGCGCCGCCAGCAGGCTGAAGGGTTCCATGTGGAAAAGCTAAGGAGCCGCTCATCCGCGGGCAGCGATGGTTGACTCCGTCAACTATCCGCGCTCTAACCCGCTACATGGACGCCGTCGACGAAGTCCGGGGGTTCAACCGGTTCTACACGCGGACCATCGGCGTCCTTCAGGAAAATCTGCTCGACAGCGCGTTCTCCTTGACCGAAGTGCGCGTGCTGTACGAGCTGGCCCACCGCGAGCGGCCAACCGCCACCGATCTCTGCCGCGACCTCGGGCTCGACGCGGGCTACCTCAGCCGCATCCTGCGGCGCTTCGGGAAGCTGCGGCTGCTCGCGGCGGCGGTGTCGCCCGACGACGGCCGCGTCCGGTTCCTCTCGCTGACGCCAAAGGGCCGCGCCGTGCTGGCGCCCTTGGAGCGGCGCTCGAGCGAAGAGGTCGCGGCGCTCATCGAGCGGCTGCCGGCTCCGGAACAGGCCCGGCTGGTGCAGTCGATGCGGACGATCGAGTCGTTGCTCGGCGCGGCCGCGCCGGCTTCCGAGGTCGTGCTGCGCCCGCACCGGCCGGGCGACATGGGCTGGGTCGTGCAGCGCCACGGCGAGCTGTATTGGCAGGAGTGGCGCTACGACGAACGCTTCGAGGCGCTGGTCGCGGGCATCGTTGCGAGTTTTGTACAAAACTTCGATTCCGCCCGGGAGCGGTGCTGGATCGCCGAGCGCGACGGGGAACGGCTGGGGTCGGTGTTCCTCGTCCGGCAGAGCGCGACGATCGCCAAGCTGCGGCTGCTCCTGGTCGAGCCGCACGCGCGCGGCCTCGGCATCGGGCGGCGGCTGGTGGCGGAGTGCGTGCGGTTTGCGCGCGAGGCCGGGTACCGGAAGATCGTCCTCTGGACGCAGAGCGAGCTGCTGGCTGCGCGGAGCA
>VBLM01000581.1:1712-5544 GCA_005879095.1 Deltaproteobacteria bacterium | reverse complement strand
GGGATGCCCTCGGTGATGCAGACCGCCAGCGGCAGTCCGACGGCGACCGCTTCGAGAATCGCGTCGCCTGCGAACGGCGGCGGCACGAAAATGACGCTGGCGTTGGCGCGCGTTTCGCGGACCGCCTGCGCGAGCGTATCGAAGACCGGCACTTTCTCTTCGAACTTCGTCCCGCCCTTGCCCGGCGTCACGCCCGCGACGAGGTTCGTTCCATAGGCGAGCATCTGCCTGGAGTGGAACGAGCCGGCGCTGCCCGTGATGCCCTGGCAGACGAGCCGGGTGTTCCGGTTGACGAGGATGCTCATGCGCGCGCTCCTGAATCGGTGAAGGCGCCGAGCTTCTCCGGATCTTCGGGAAAGCCCAGCTCCTTGTGCAGCTTGCGGGCGATGGTCTCGGCCGGCCCGCCGTCGGCGCGGCGGTAGACCCAGCCGAGCGGAAAGACGTGGCGGCCGTTGACGCGGACGGCCGGTCCGAGCGCGTGTCCCGGCACCCACTCGGCGCCGGGGAAATTCCGTGCCACCAGCTCCCCCAGGTAACAGCCGATCGCATCGCGATACTCGTTGTGCCCGCCGAGCCGCTCGACCAGAGCGTCGATGTAGCGCAGCTCGTCCTTGTTCCAGCTCAACTCGATCCCCGACTCGCGCAGAACGGCGACGAAGTGCTCCGCCGAGTCGCGGAAATCGGCCGCGACCGGCTTGCCGAGCAGGTTCCGGACCAGCGTTCCGACGAAACTCATCCAGCCGCCGCCTTCACTGCCTTCCGGGCGGCGTCGCCGAGGTCGTCGGCCGGGATGATGGCCAGCCCGCTCGAGGCGAGGAGCGCCTTGCCCTGCTCGACGTTGGTCCCTTCGAGCCGCACGATGAGCGGCACGCCGATGTGCACCTGCTTGGCGGCGCCGATGATGCCAGCGGCGATCACGTCGCCTTTCATGATGCCGCCGAAGATGTTGACCAGGACCGCCTTCACTTGCGGATCGGCGAGAAGCAGCTTGAACGCCGCGGTGACCTTCTGCTCGTCCGCGCCGCCGCCGACGTCGAGGAAGTTCGCCGGCTGGCCGCCCGCGAGCTTGATCATGTCCATGGTGGCCATCGCCAGGCCGGCGCCGTTCACCATGCAGCCGATGTTGCCCTCGAGGCCCACGTAGCTGAGATCGTGCTCCTTGGCCTGCGCTTCGCGCGGGTCTTCCTCGTCGGGATCGCGCAGCGCGGCGAGGTCCTTGTGGCGGAAGAGCGCGTTGTCGTCGAGGTTGATCTTGGCGTCGAGCGCGAGGACTTCGCCCTGCTTGGTGACGACCAGCGGGTTGATCTCGACGATCGAGGCGTCGGTCGCTTCGTACGCTTTGTACATCGCGGTGGCGAACCTCGCGAAGCTGTTCACCGCGCTGCCCGAGAGGCCAAGCCCGAAGGCGAGATCGCGCGCCTGGAAGCCGGCCAGCCCGATCACCGGGTCGACCGAGGCGCGCAGGATCTTCTCCGGATGCTTCGCGGCGACTTCCTCGATCTCGACGCCGCCCTCGCTGGAGGCCATGAACGTGTTGCGGCCGAGCGCGCGATCGAGCGTGACGCCGAGGTACAGCTCGCGGGCGATGTCGCAGCCCTCCTCGAGGTAGACCTTGCGTACCTTCTGCCCCTGCGGGCCGGTCTGGTGCGTGATCAGCTGCATCCCCATGATTTTCTTGAAGAGCTCGCCGGCTTCCTCGGGAGTTTTCGCCAGCTTGACGCCGCCGCCCTTCCCTCGGCCGCCGGCGTGGATCTGCGCCTTCACCACGCTTGCTTTTGGTTCGAACTCTTTCGCCGCGGCGACGGCCTCGTCGGCGCTCTGCACCAGCCTGCCGCGCGGGACCGCCACGCCGAAGCCGCGCAGGATCTCTTTCGCCTGGTACTCGTGGATCTTCATGGGCGCGCTGAGTAGCATTGCCCAAGCTGCGGCGCAATGCGACGCGGCCGGGGGCAGCGATGGCGAGGACCGGTTTCATCGAGCATCAGGAGCGCCGGATCGTCTTCATGAACTTCGCCGGCATCGAGAACGTCGAGGAGGGCCTCAAGGTCATCGAGGAGGCGAAGCAGTTCGTCGCGGCTCAACCGCGCCGCCGCAATCTCCTCACTCTCGTCGACGTGACCGGATCGACGCAGGACAGCCGCGTGGTCGATGCGCTCAAGGACCTCGCCGAGCACGACAAACCGTGGGTGCTGGCCGGGGCGGTCGTCGGCATTTCGTCGCTCAAGCGGATGATGTTCCGGCTGATCGTGATGCTGTCGGGCCGCAAGCTCGCTTCCTTCGCGACCGTCGACGACGCCAAGGACTGGCTGGTGCTCCAGTGGGTGCCGCCGTCCAGCGTGCCGGACATCGCCCGGTAGGAGCGTGTTTCGGTATTCACCGAAACACGCAGCAAAAGCGTAGCGCCTAAGCCACCTTCGGTGGCCGGCGCTAAGCCGCCCAGCTTCTCCGTTCGCCGAGCAGCGCCGCGAAGTGCTCGCTGTCGACGGGCCGGCTGAGGTGGTAGCCCTGCGCGTAGGAGCAGTGAAGCTGCTTGAGCAGCTCGAGCTGCTGCGCCGTCTCCACGCCCTCGGCCACCACTGAGCGACGAATACCCGGTGCCGAAGTCGTCGAGGTCGATGCGCACGCCCATCGCGCGCAGACCCGTCATCGCGTCGGCGACCTGCAGGTGGCGATCCATCAGGAGGCTTTCGGTCACCTCCAGCCGCAGCGACTGCGGAGAAAGGCCGGTCTCGCTCAGCACGCGCCCGACTTCGGCCACCAGGCCCGGAGCGAGGAACTGCTTGGAGCTGAGGTTCACCCCGATCTCGAGGTCCGGCATGCCCAGCCGCTCCTGCCATTCCTTCATCTGGCGGCACGCTTCCGAGAGGACCCAGGCGCCGATCGGCACGATCAGCCCCATCTCTTCCGCCAGCGGGATGAACTCGGCGGGCGCGACCAGCCCGCGCTCGGGATGCTGCCAGCGGATCAGCGCTTCGGCGCCGACGATCGAGCCGGTCGAGAGCGAGACCACCGGTTGGTAGTGCAGCCGCAGCTCGCGCCGCTCGAGCGCGCGGCGCAGGTCGGTCTCCAGCTGCAGCAGCTCGACCGCGCGGTCGTGCATGGTGGAATCGAACTCCACCCACCGCCCGCGGCCCTGCCCCTTGGCGCGGTAGAGCGCGGTGTCGGCGTCGCGCATGATGTCCTCGGGCTGCACGTAGGACGCGCTTCCGTGGGCGATGCCGATGCTGGCGCCGCAGAAGACCTCCTGACCGTGGAGCACGAAAGGGGCTTTGAGGGCGTCCTGGAGACGATCGGCCACCCTGCGGGCGCTCTGCGTGTCGGGGACGTCCTCGAGCAGCACGCCGAACTCGTCGCCGCCCAGACGCGCCACCGTGTCGTGGGGCCGCAGGCACGACTGCAGGCGCCGGCCGACCTCGAGCAGCACCGCGTCGCCGCGGACGTGGCCGAGGCTGTCGTTGATCACCTTGAAACGATCGACGTCGAGAAAGAGGACGGCGAAGCTGGCTCGCGGCCGGCGCTGTTCGAGCGCGAGGCGATGACTCAAGCGATCGATGAAGAGCGCCCGGTTGGGCAGTCCCGTGAGCGGGTCGTGGAACGGGTCGTGGACCAGCGCGGTCACGTCGGCGCCGACGCCGGCGCTGCCGATCACGTTCCCGTCGCGATCGCGCAGCGGCGTCAGCGTCCACCGGACCACGCGCGCCTGTCCCGCACGGGTGAGGAGCGACTGTTCCGACAGCCCGCGCGTCTCCAGCTCCGAGCGGCGCCGCACCTCGCGCTGGTCGGGCGGGACGAAGACTTCGAACCAGTCCTTGCCGCGCACTTCGTCGAGCGC
>VBLM01000581.1:0-1458 GCA_005879095.1 Deltaproteobacteria bacterium | reverse complement strand
CGATGCCGCCTTCGCAGGCCTGTTCACAGGGTGCGCGTGCCAGCGACGGCTCGGCGAGGACGTCGTAGCCGGCCAGGTAGTCGGAGCAGAGATCGGCCACGTCGAGGCAGGCGTCGCGCCCCGCGCACGGTTTCTGCAGCGCGAGGACGGTGCAGGCGTCCTTCTCGTCGGCGGCGCAGGCTTTCTTGTACTGCTGGTCGGCGTGGGCGGCGTCGTGCTGCAGGCGGAAGAGGTCGGCGAGCTTGGTGCAGCCGGAGAAGAGCGAGAGCGCGCAGGCTTTCTGGAAGCCGGCCTGTGCGCCTTTGAGATCGCGCGGCATGCCGATGCCGGCGTAGCGCGCGTCGCCGAGAAGCTGGCACGACTGCGCGTCGCCGCCTGCGCAAGCCTTGTCGAAGAGGATTGCCGCGCCGGCGGGATCCTGTCCGACGCCCTCGCCGTTCTGCAGCATCAGCGCGAGGTCGAGGCAGCCGGCGTGGGTCCGCGCGGTGCAGGCGTCGCCGAAGAGCTCTTTGGCCAGCGGTGGATCGCGCTTGACTCCCTCGCCGCGGAGCACGGCGCGGCCGGCTTCGACGCAGAGCGCGGGCTCGCCGGCCTCGCAGCCGTCCTGCGCGGCCGCGACAGCTTTGGCCAGATCGCGCGGCGCACCGTCGCCGGCGCGATACCGGCGCGCCAGCTCCGCGCAGGCGCGCGTGTCGGCGGCGTCGCAGGCCTTGATCAATGCAGGCAGCGATGCACCGGCGAGCATTGCGAGCGCGGCGAGCACGGCCGCTCAATCCAGCGGCGAGAGCTGAACCTGCTTGACGCCGCCCGGAACGCAGAGGTCCTCGACCCGCATCCACATCTCCTGCACCTCGCTGTGGTCGTGGGCGAGCGCGGGAGCGCCTTCGTGCGCCCACCAGAAACTCTCGACGAACGCGCCGGTCGAGTCGGACCGCGCGGCGGCGAAGTGCGGCTTGTCGGCGACGAGGCCGAGCTCGCGCAGCCGGGCGACGTGCGTGCGCAAGACGCCCGCCAGCTCCTCCTCGTTGCCCGGACGCGCCTGATAGGTGACGAGGGTGAGGACCGGCTTGGGCATGCGCCGATCGGAGCACTTCGGCGCGCGCGTGTCTAGCCGCGGATCGGCGACGCGCGGACCTTGTGCTTGTGCATGTGCGTCGTCGCCTTGCGCGCGCTGTGGCGCTGTTCCTGGACGCGCTGCTGGACGCCGGCGGCGGCGACCAGAAGCGTGCCGGCTGCGGCCAGTGAAACGAAGCCGAGCGGCAGATGCCATTCCCAGTGGAAGCCAGGCGGGTCGATTTCGATCAGCGCCGGCTGCGTCGGGTGCACGAGCTCGTGGACGTCCTGTCTGACCCTGCGAAGAAGTGGTTCCATTGCACTGCTTTAGACGCAATGTGTGTGCCGAAGTTTCAGATTAGTAAATTCAGGTATTTATGGCTTCGTGCAGTGCGCATTTTGCGA
>VBLM01000580.1 GCA_005879095.1 Deltaproteobacteria bacterium | reverse complement strand
CCGATGCGCGGCCTCGTCATCATCCCGGCGCTCAACGAAGCGCGGAACCTCCCGCGGGTGCTGGAGTCGCTGCGCCGGGACGCTCCAGGTTGGGACGCGTGCGTCGTCGACGACGGCTCGACCGACGAAACCGCGCGCACGGCGAGAGAGCAGGGCGCGATCGTCTTGCGGCTCGCGCAGAATCTCGGCATCGGCGGAGCGGTGCAGACCGGGTATCTCTGGGCGCGCGAGCACGGCTACGGGATCGCGGCGCAGATCGACGGCGACGGTCAGCACGATCCGCAATTTCTCGCCGCGGCGCGCGCGCCCATCGAAGAGGGCAAAGCCGACCTCGTCGTCGGTTCGCGCTATCTCGGTTCCGACGGGTTCCGCTCGACCGCCGTCCGTCGCGCGGGAATCCGGTATCTCTCCTGGTTCCTGCGATTGCGCTGCGGTGCGCGCGTCACCGATCCGACCTCGGGTTTTCGCGTCGCCGGCCGCCGCGCGATCGAGCTCTTCGCCGCGCACTATCCGTCCGACTATCCGGAGCCGGAAGCGATCGCGCTCGCCACCCGGAGCGGCCTTTCCGTGTCCGAAGTCCCGGTCGTGATGCGCGAGCGCGAGCACGGCCGCAGCAGCATCGGCGCGGGCGGCACGGTCTACTATCTGGTGAAAGTCTCGCTCGCGCTCATCCTGCTTCCCGCGCGCCGAGGTGTGGCATGACACAACCGCTTCTCCCGCTCGAATTGCAGATGGTGGTCTGCGGCACGCTGATCGCGTTCTCCGCGTGGGTCGTCTATCTGTTGCGGAAGGGGCGGCTCGGCCTGCGCGAGAGCCTGCTGTGGATCCTGTCGACCGCAGCCGTGTTCGCGATGACGCTGTTCCCGCGGCTGCTGCGCTCCATCGCCCACGGGCTGACCATCGAAGTGCCGTCGAATGCGCTCTTCGCGCTGGCGATTCTTTATCTGACGTTGAACGTGCTCTCGCTCACCATCGCGCTCTCCAACGGCGCCACCCGTGCGCGGCGGCTCACGCAGGAGTGTGCGCTGCTTCGCGGTGAGCTCGATGCGCTGCGCGCGCAATTCGACAAGCTCGCCGCGGGCAAGTGAATGCTTCGTGCTGCGCCTGTTCCGCCGGACCCGTCGTCGAGGAGTTCGCGACGCCTCGCGTGACGGTCTTCGTTTGCCGTGCATGCGGCCATCGCACCGCGCGGCACGCCGCCACCGAGTCCAACGCCGACTATCACCAGCAATACGATCAGGGCGCTTTCCTCGACGCGCTGCGGGTCACGCGCGAGCGGCAGGCGCCCCGAATATTGACGTGGATTCGCGCGGCGGCTCCGGATGCGACGCGCCTGCTCGACTACGGCTGCGGCCGCGGATGGTTCCTGGACGTGGCGAAGGCCGCCGGATGGAACGTGCTGGGCGTCGACACGTCGCCGATGGCGGTGGAACTGCTGCGCCAACGCGGCATTCCCGCCACACGAGAACTGCCGGCCAGCAAATACGAGGTGATCACGCTGCTCGACGTCATCGAGCACTTCCGTCCCGACGACCTAGTGCCCCGTCTTTCGGCGTTGAAGGCTGATCTGATGATCATCAAGGTGCCGACGTCATCCGGCCTTCTCTATCGCCTCGCACGCGGTCACGCGCTGGAGCAGCTCTACCAGGTCGGAACCGAGCCGCCGCATCATCACTATTTCAACCAGCGATCGCTGCGGCACGTCTTGTCGCGCGCGGGAATGCAGGTGATCGGGGTCGACCGCGATCGCGATTTCGAACCGTCCACGCTGGCCGCCCGTGCCGGATTGCGTTTTCCGCTGACAAGTCTGGCGGGGGCTGTCGCCGCGGCCGCGGCCCGCGTGCTGCGGATGGAAGACTCGATTATCGCTCTCGCTCGACCCACGGCCGCCTGACGCGCGGCGGCCAGGCGAGCGACACGTTGTTCGCGTCGAGGGTGAGATTCGGGTTGTAGGCCGGGTCTTCGAGCAGCGCCTTTCCCCAGCGCGCCTTGAGCCGCGCCATCTCGCCGCGGAAGCGCAGCCACTTGGGCAGCGTGTTCTCGCGGCCGCGGCTCTTCGACTCGTGGTGGATCACGGTCGCGAACGGCGTCCAGAGGTTACGCAGACCGCGCTCGCGGACGCGCAGGCAGAAGTCGACGTCGTTGAAGGCGACGGCGAACTTCTCGTCGAAGCCGCCGACCTCGAGGTACGTGGCGCGTCTCACGAGCATGCACGCGGCGGTCACCGCCGAGAAATTCTGCGTCAGCCGGGCGCGCCCGCAATAGCCGGGGGCATTCTCGGGAAGGTTCTTGTGGATGTGATCCGCGACGCCTCCGATGCCGATCACGACTCCCGCGTGCTGCACGGTTCGATCGGGATAGAGCAGTTTCGCGCCGACACAGCCGATGTCGGGGCGCAGCGCATGCGAGAGCATCTCCTCGAGCCAGCCGGGGTCGACGAACTCGAGATCGTTGTTGAGCAGGCCCAGCACAGCGCCGCGCGCCTGCGCGACCGCGAAGTTGTTGATCGCGGAGAAGTTGAACGGGTGCGGGTAGCGCAGGACGCGAGCGTCGAGCTTCGACAGGTAGTCGAGCGTCGACGGCTCGGTGCTTTGGTTATCGACGACGAGTACTTCAAAATTTCGATAACCGGTGACATTGCGCAGGCTGTCGATGCACGCTTCGAGCAGTACGCGTCCGTCGCGCGTGGGAATGATCAGGCTCACCAGCGGTTGCGACGGCAATTTCCACCTGACGCGATTCGTCCCCGGCAGCGGACCGGGCTCGGCCGGGACTTCGAGCTGCAACGGCGCGGCGGGTTTTCCGTGGCGATGCAAGATCACGAACGGCACGTGGCGGACGTGCTTCGCCTTCAACGGATCCGGCCCGACGCGTGACGCGAAAGCACGCGAAATATAGTTGGTAGAAAAAAGCAAGTCCGGATTCCAGTCGGGCTTGAAGACAGGGTCGTGCAGCCGGCCCTGTGCATCGGCGCTGTCCTCGTCGCCGTAGACGAAGTCCGCGCCGGGATGCGCGGCGATCTCGCGTGCGAGCAGGTAGAGGGCGTGCTCGGTCAACTCGTCGGAGCCGTCGAGGAACAGCTTCCACTCGCCCACTTTGAAGTAGAGCTGGCGCCGCAGGCTTTCGGCAGCGCGCGTTCCCTCGCCGGTGATCTCGACTGAAAACCCGATCTCGAGCCGCTCCGCATCGGCGCGGATCGCCGCACGATCGGAATCGTCCAACGTTCCGAATCGCTCGTACCACGGCTCGTACCAGAGCTGCGGCTCCTCGCGCATCTCCTTCTGCGCAAGCCGCTGCCGGAATTCTCCGGAGAGCAAAAGCCGCATGAACCGCAGCGCCGCGATCGGAATCGTCCATGGCTCGGCAAAGCGCCGCCGCACGACGGGGATCGCGAGCCGCAACGCGGACTCCGCCACGCCCAGCTCGCGCGCCGCGAGCCTGCCGAGCGAGGCGTCGCCGACGTTCAGCGCTAGCCGCCGCACCTGCCTCGGCAGCTCGACCACCGTGCGCACGCGTCCGTTCTGTGGCTGGGGCAGGACCAGCGTCGTCGCCTCGGAAAAACCCGAACCGTCGTCGACCAGCAGCCGCGGCGCGGACGAGAGCGTGCCCGCGATCTCGAGCTGCAGCTCCGTCCACCCCGTGGGCAGACGGGCCGCGCGCAGCTCGAAGACACCGCTGTCCGGAACGGCCTCCAATTGCAGCATCGGCGCGTGTATACATC
>VBLM01000096.1 GCA_005879095.1 Deltaproteobacteria bacterium | reverse complement strand
GAAACCGAGGCGCCGTGGCCGAGCGACAGGAACCGCCAAGCCCCGCTGAGCTGCTGCGCGCCGCGCTGGAAAAGATCGTCTTCTTCGAGTGGCGGGTGTCGGAACTGGGTACGGAGCTGACGGCGACGCAGGCACGCTCCGCGTCGGCGGAGCTCGAGCGCAGCCGGGCCGAGGACGAGATCCGCGCCGCCGAGCAGCGCGCGAAGGCCGCGCGGATGCAGGTGGCCGATCTGGAAGCCGAACGCGCGCGCCTCGCCACGCTTCTTTCGCGGCCGTCTCGCGGCGCCCCCGATACGCAAGCGCTGGAAGCCGAACGGCAACGGAGCGCGCAGCTGCAGGCCGATCTGGACGAGGCCCGCCGCGCGCTGGCTGCCGGACGCGCCGAGCGCGAGCGGTGGATGACCGAGATGACCGAGCAGGCCCGCAGCGGCGACGAGGCGCCGGCCGCGCTCGCGCAATTCATCAGCGAGTTGCGCGGCGAGATCCTCGCGCTGCGCGATCGGCAGAAAAAGTGCGACGCGCTCCTCGCACAGGCGGGCATCGCTCCGCCGGCGCTGGAGCACGCGGTGCCCCCGCCTCCGCCGCGGCGCGATCCGGAGCCGGTCGAGCAGGCGCGGCAGCTGTGGGCCGAGGGCCGAATCGGCGGCGTACCCGACGCCGCGCCGGCCCTGACCACACATTTCGCCACCCCCGCTCCTCGCTCGAACGAAAGCGCTGCGACTCGCGCCCTCGCCGATCAGTGCCTGCGCAATCTCGCCTCCGGCGATTCCGCCCGGCGAGAGCAAGCCGCTCGGCATCTCGCGTCGAACCCGCTGCCGGCCGCCGCGCCGGTGCTCGCTTCCGCCCTCGGCGCCGAGCTGGAGCACAAGGCCCGCGCGCAGATGGCCCGCGCGCTCGCGGCCTGCGGCGGAGAAGGGGCGGCCGAGATCGTCGCCGGCCTGCAATCGCCCGCGGAGGCGCCGCTGGTGCGGCTGGCCGCCCTCGAAGCCTTGTGCTCGATTCCGTCGCGCGCGCGGGCGGCTCTCGAAGCGGCTGCGCGCGACGCGACGCCCGCCGTCCGCCGCCGGGCGGCCGCGCTCGCCGCCGCCGAAGGATTCGACGACCTGCTGGCGCGCTTCTCGACCGACGCCGACGCCTCGGTGCGCGCCACGTGCGACGCCGCCCGTCGCGAAGCCCCGCCTCCCGAGCGCGCTCCCGCGCGGGCGGCGCTGAGGGTGCTCGCCGAAGGAGGAACCCGTTGATGGACCAGATCCGCTACTCCGGCCGGCGCTTTGCGGAAGTCCTCGGACTGTCGGTCCGCGAGCTGACCGAAGCCGAAGAGAACGGACTCGTGCAGTCGACCGTCGAACCGTCGCCAAAGACACTGTATTCATTGGGAGATCTGGCCACCGCGCGGGCGAAGCTGGGCCGCATGCCGCCGCGCCGGCCGATGCGCAAGCAGCTGTTTCTCAACTTCAAGGGCGGCACCGGAAAGACCAGCGTCTCGTCCAGCTACGCCTTCCGTCTCGCCGAGATGGGCCACCGCGTGCTGGTGATCGACCTGGACTCGCAGGGCCACGCCTCCAAGTGCCTCGGCGTCGCCGGCGAGGAGTCGGAGAAGACGCTCTTCGACGCCATCATCAAGAAGACGCCGCTCGCGACGGTGATCGTCAAGACCGGAATGCCGGGGCTCGACCTGGTGCCGTCGAATCTGACGATGAGCACCATCGACCTCTCGCTGATGCCGCTCGCGGCGCGCGAGTTCCGGCTGCGCAACGTGTTGAAAGAAGTCGAGAGCGCCTATGACTACGCGGTTCTCGACGCGCCGCCGAGCTTCGGCCTCCTGAATTTGAACGCGCTGATGGCCGCGCACGACCTGTTCGTGCCGGTGCTGGCCGACTTCCTCAGCTTCCACGGTCTGAAGCTGCTCTTCGAGACGGTGCAGGGCCTCGAAGAAGATCTCGAGCACGTGCTCGATCACATCTTCATCATCATCAACGCGTACAACCAGACGTACAAGATCGCCAAGGAAGCCAAGGAAGCGCTGGAAAAGCACTACCCGGAATTCCTCTTGAAGCAGGTGATCCGGCAGTGCACCAAGTTCGCCCAGGCCTCTTCCGAAGGCATCCCGATTTTCGCCTACGACCCGGAGAGCAAGGGCGCGCAGGACATCCAGGCGGTGCTCGATGAAGTGCGCGAGCGCATCGGCGCGCCGGTGCGCCTGAAGGCGGTGGAGAGCGCATGAAGCGCGGCTTCGAGGAGAACGTTCCCAAGGTGCGGCCGCGGGTGCGGCTCGGCCGCGCGCTCGACGAACAGTTCGCGGAGGCGCAGGAAGTGGCGGCCCTGGAGTCGGCCGCGCCGCCGATCGCGCCCGTGATGCCGGAGACGGACGTGGTGCCCGAGCAGATCAAGCCGGCGCCGCCACCCCCGCGCCGCAAGTCGGCGGCGGTGACCGAAGTGGCCGGCCTGGTGCGCGAGCTGACCGCGGAATTGCAGCGCGCGGCGGACGTGAACGCGAAGCTCGAATCGCGCGATCAACGCGAGGAGACCGAGCGGCTGACGGCCGAGCTGGAATCGAAAGCCTCTTCCGCGCGCGAGTTGCACGCCGAGATGGAGCTGCTCGAGGCCGAGCGCGACGGCGCGCTGGCGCAAGTGGCGCGCCTCACCCGCGAGCTGCGCGAGGAGAAGGCGCGCGGCGCCCGGGCCACCGACGAAGCACGGCGCGCGCGAGAAGAAGCCGGCGAGGCGGTGCTCGCGGCGCAGGAGCAGGCCGACGAAGCGGCGGAAAGCCGGAAAGCGCTCGAAGAGCTCCACAAGGCGCTTTCGGAAGCCCGCGGTCGCATCTCCGGAGTCCGCTGAAATTACTGGCGATTTCCTGCGGGCCTCGGATATTCGTCCGATGGCCCGATGTAGGCACTTGTCGCCGGGCGGCGGTCATGTTACTTGCGCACGGTTTTCAACGGTTCCCGGCGTATCGCTCGTTCAGCCAGTCCGGCATCTCGCGAAGACGTCAGCACTACATCAAGTCGGGGGATTTGGCGGGCGCCCTTTAGCGGCGCCCGCTGCTTTTACAGGGTCGCCCACATCAGAATGCGCGGATACGTGTAGAAAAACGGCTGCTCTTCGGACAGTTGTGGCAGCAGCAGTTCCCGATAGCGTTCCAGGCATCGCTCCCAGTCGGCCGGGGTGAGACGCTTCTGGTAGTCGGTCAAGAGCGTCCCTCGGACCCATTCGATCACCTGCTCGCGCGATTCCAGCAGATGTCCGTAAACCTGCACGCGGACGTGCTGCCGGCCGAAACCGAGATGGTGCAGCCACGACGCGTACTGCGCCGGCTCGAGCAGGCGCGGCCGCCGCTCGAAGCCGTGCAGGAGCCGGCGGAACTCGTGGGTGCACGCGAGCTCGAACGCCGTCTGGTGCGAGGCGTGGTCGTCGTTCATCGGCATCTGCACGGCGAGTTGCCCGCCAGGCGCCAGCGCAGCGCGCAGCCGCGTGAACAGCGCCGGATGGTCCGGCACCCAGTGGAACGCGGCGTTGCTGAAGATGAGGTCGAACCGCTCGGGCGGCGCGAACTGCTCGATCTCGCCGAGGAGGAAGCGCAGGCCCGGCTCGCGCGGCGCCTTTTCCAGCATCGCGGGTGAGTTGTCGACGCCGACCGTCTCGCGGGCTTTCAGGCTGCGGTGCAGCTCGAGCGTGACGTCGCCGGTGCCGCAGCCGAGGTCGGCGACGCGCATCCCGGGACGCGGCTCGACCATCGCGAGCAGGTCGTGGAAGGGCTGCGCGCGCTCGCGCCGGAAGCGCTCGTATTGCGCCGGATCCCAGACGTCGGGCACGAGGGAAAGATTATGCGCGTACTCTGGTGGGCGCCACTTCGAGCTCTTCGAAAGCGATGGCGCCGTGCTGCAGCCGCTCGTGCAGCAGGTCGAGCTCGGCAGCGCAGTCGGGGCCGCGCAGCAGCGTCAACGAGAAGCGCGCTCGTTCCAGATTCGCGACGTCCTCGTGCAGCCGCGCCAGGGCGCGCTCGCGGGCGCGGCGGACGCGGCGGAAGTGGTCGAGCTGGCCCTCGAGCGCATCGGCGGCGCGCTGGTAGCTCTGGCGCGCAGCGGGATCCTCGGTCTCGGCGGCGCTCTTCGAGAGCTGTGCCGAGCGGGCTGTCAGATTCTCTTCCACCGCCGGCGAGGCCGCGCGTGTCAACGAAG
>VBLM01000579.1 GCA_005879095.1 Deltaproteobacteria bacterium | reverse complement strand
GTCGGATTTCAAGACGTACCCGCGCGCGCCCGCCCGCAGCACTTCGCGGATGACCTCTTCCGACTCGTACACGGTGAGGATCAACACTTCGGTCCGCGGCGCGGCCTTGACGATCCGCCGCGTCGCCTCGAGCCCGTTCAGCTCCGGCATGCCGATGTCGAGCACCACCACGTCCGGCTTCGCCGAGACGGCGCGGTCCACCGCCTCGCGCCCATTCGAGGCCTCGCCCACCACCTCCAGCCCCGGCTCGGACTCGAGCAGCGACCGGAGCCCCTTGCGCACCACCTCGTGATCGTCGGCGATCAGGATCCGGGTGTGGTTCATCGCTCGCTCCGGATCCGCGCGCGCACCAGCGTGCCGGGCGACGCCGCCGCGATCTCCAGCGTGCCGCCCAGCTGCGACAAGCGCTCGCGCATGCCGGCGATGCCGACTCCGACCGTCGCCGAGCTCTGCGTCCGCACCCGCTCGAGCACGTCGCCGGGAATGCCGATGCCCTGGTCCTCCACTTCCAGAACGATTTCCGGCCCGCTCCGCCGCAGGCGGATCGACGCGCTCCGGCTCTCTGAGTGCCGGTGCACGTTGGTCAGACTCTCCTGCACGATGCGGAAGAGCGTGATCTCGAGCTCCATCGGCAGGCGCCCGAGATCATCGGCGATGTGCAGCTCCACCTCGACGTTGCTGCGCTGCGCGAACCCTTCCACGTACCAGCGCAGCGACGACGGCAGCCCCGCCTCCTCCAGCAGCGGCGGGTGGAGCAGGTGCGACAAGGTGCGAATCTCGCGCGAGCACTGCGTCACCAGCTCGAGGCTGTCGGCCAGCGTCTCGGCGGCGTGCGGCGGCAGCGACATCCGCTCCATCCGCGCCAGATTCATCGCCAGCGCGGCGACCGTCTGCGCGGCCGACTCGTGCAGCGACCGCGCGATGCGCCGCCGCTCCTCGTCCTGCAGCCGCAGGAAGCGTCCGGAGAGCGCGCGCACCGCATCCTCCGCGCGCTTGCGCGCGTCGATGTCCTGCACCACCGCGATGATCAACGGCGAGTCGGCGACCTTGGTCACCGTCGAACGTCCCCAGACGTAGGTGCCGTCACGCCGCAGGTAGCGGCGCTCGATTTCGTACCGCGTGGTGCGGCCGGAGCGAAGCTCGTTGCGCATCTGCTGCGCCCGCGCGCGGTCCTCCGGGTGCAGGACCTCCCGCACGTTGCGTCCCGCGACCTCGTCCGGGTGGTTGTAGCCGAGGAACCGCGCGTAGGCGCGGTTGGCGCGGACGATGTCGCCGTCGCCCTCCGCCAGCACCAGCCCGACGCCGGCGTTCTCGAAGATGGCGCGGAAGCGGTCCTCGCTCTCGCGCAGCGCTTCCCGCGCGTCGATCTGCGCCGTCAGGTCCTCGACCACCGCGACGAAACCCCGCAGCTCCCCTCCGGGTCCGCGCATCGGACCGAGGAGCGACTCGACGGTGCGGGTGATCCCGCCGCGGGTGGTGCGGTATTCCTGCCGCTGCGCCTGCGCGGTCTCGATCACCTGGCGCCAGGCGGCAGCGCCGCGCTCGCGGTGTTCGGGCTCGACAACTTCGCGCCAGCTGCCGTCGATCATCTCCTTGAGGCCGTAGCCGGCGATCTGCACGAAGGCCGGGTTCACGTAGAGCGCTTTGCCCTGGGGATCGGCGAGGACCACGCCGACCGGCAGCGCCTCTATCAGCGAGCGGAACATGTCGTCGCCGAGTTGGGGCGAGCGCTGCGCCCGCGCCCGCTCGAGCACGCCGCCGATCAGCGCCGCCGCCTGGCCGGCCATCGCCAGAACCCGCGCTTCCGGCGGCTCGGAAGCGGTGGAGAACAATTCCAGCGCCGCCGCCATCTCGCCGCCGACGGCGATCGGACAGACGACCTCCGATCGAATGCCCGCGGCCGCCAGCGCCGCTCCGCGCGGATCCTCGCCCAGATCGCCGCTCCACGCCGTCGATCGCCCCTGGACCGCGCTGCCGGCGAGTCCCTTTCCCGGCGCGAACTCGACGCGAGCGCAGGCCTCGCGCAGCGCCGGCGAGCCGCCGTGGAAGACGCCGCTGCCGGCGAGCCGCTTGTCGAGGACGATCAGGGCATGTCCTGCGCACCACGGACCGGCGTCGCAGAGGACCGCCAGCGACTCCCTCAGCAGGGCGCCCATCTCCGGTGCTGCCACTGCGAGGCTCGAGATCCGATGCAGGGCCCAGAGCAGGGCGCCGGAGCCGTCGTCGCTCGGCGCCGCCAGGTCTGCAGCTCGATCGCCGGCGCCCTCGCTCATGGCCGCTCCACCTGGCAGAGGTACGCCCACCCGCCTGCAGCCGCAAGATGGGGATTCGCGTCTCCGTCATTCACCTGAGAAACTCCTCCGGTAATACCCGGGGGCGGCGGATGCTCCATCCGGGTTAAAAAATGACTCTAAACCGGGGTTTTCCTCGATGCGTGCTTCGACGCGGCATGCATACAGAAACCAGTGACGGTTGCTCGCGCGGCAATCGGAAAGGCTCTTTCGCAATGAAGGCGGTCAAGGAGAAGAACATCCTCGTCGTCGACGACGAGGAAACGGTGAGGGAGTCGCTCGCGGCGATCCTCGAGCGTGAGGGATACCGCGTCTTCCAGGCCGAGAGCGGCGACGAGGGCCTGCGCGTTCTCAAGGAGACGCCCGGAATCCAGCTGGTGATCAGCGATCACAACATGCCGGGCATGAGCGGAATCGAGTTACTCAAGCTGGTGCGCGAGCGCTACCCGAACGTGACCCGGATCATGCTCACCGGCGACCCCGATCCACAGGTCATCATCCGCTCGATCAACGAGGGCGAGGTCTACCGTTTCATCAAAAAGCCGTGGGACAACACGATGTTGCGGGTGACGATCTACTTTGCCTTCGAGGCCATCCAACTCGAGGAGGAAAACCGCCGGCTGGTGGCGGCGCTGCGCCGGCAGATGAACTTCCTGAAAGATCTGGAACGCGATTTCCCCTACCTCGCCGCGCTTACCCGCGACGAGGACGCCCAGTTGCTGCTCGCCGAAGCCGATCTGGTGCAAACCAGCGGGAGTTGACTTGGACGACATGCGTCCGGCCGTGCTCGTCGTCGATGACGAGCCCATGAACCGAGCCCTCATCCGCGGAACCATCGGCGGCTTCTGCGAAGTGCTGGAAGCGGGCGCGGGCGCCGAGGCGCTGGAGATGTTGACGCTGCGGCCGGTCGACCTGGTCCTGCTCGACGTGATGATGCCGCAGATGAACGGGTACGAGGTCTGCCAGAAGATCAAGGCGGAAGCGCGCGAATTCCTGCCGGTGATCCTCGTCACCGCGCTCGGCGAACAAGCGGACAAGAACCGCGGCCTCGAAGCGGGCGCCGACGACTTTCTCACCAAGCCGGTCGATCGCCGCGAGCTGCTCCTGCGCACCCGCGCGTTCCTCCGCCTGCGCGAGCAGGACAAGGTCATCCGCCGGCAGCTGGAGGAAATGCAGCGGCTGCAGGCGGCCAAGGACGATCTGGTCGCGCTGCTGGTGCACGACCTGCGCAGCCCGCTGGCCGGGATCGTGGCGCACCTGCAGCTTCTCGCCGAGGACCTGACCGGACGCGCCGCCAACGACGTGCAGCAGGCGATGCGCGCGGCCGATACGGCGCTGGCGCGGCTGGAGGAGACGCTGCAAGTACGGCTGCTCGAGGAGGGCCGGCTGCCGGTGAAACGGCACCCGGTGCAGCTCGACGCGTTGGTGCGCGACAGCGTCTCGCCGATGGAGGCCGTCGCCCGCCGCAAGAACGTGCGCCTGGTTCGCATCGTGCAGGGCGAGCCGATGGCGCCGCTCGACGAAAACCTGGTCAAGCGATCGCTGGAGAACCTCGTCTCCAACGCGGTCAAGTACACGCCCGCCGGCGGCGACGTCGAGATCGCCTTGCGCCGCGTCGACGGTCACGTCGAGATCGAGGTCGCCGACCGGGGGCCCGGCGTGCCCGACGAGCAGAAGCCGGACATGTTCGAGAAGTTCGGTTCGGTCGAGGCGAAGACGGGCGCGCGGCGCAAGGGCATCGGCCTCGGGCTCTACCTGGTCAAGCTGGTCGCGGAGGGCCACGAGGGTTCGGTCGCCGTGGAGGATCGCCCGGGCGGAGGCAGCGTCTTCCGCCTCATCCTGGGGGCCGGATGAGGCACTTCGACGACTGGCCGCTGCGCTGGAAGATGCTGGCCCTGATCGTGATGGTCAGTGCGCTGCCCCTGGCGCTGACCGCGGTCGTCGAATGGCGCGAATCGAACCAGTTGAGCGAGAGCTCCACCGAGTCACTGCTGCAGGCAAACGCCGAGGATATCGGCAGCGATCTCGATTTCCTCAACGACGGCTTTCAGCGATCGGTGGCGCGGCTCTCGCGGCAGCCGGCCGTCATCCGTCTCCTCCAGCATCCCGGCACCGGCGCCGAGACGAAGGACGTCGCCGACATCATACAGGCCTATGTCGCGAGCGATGCGCGGCTGCGCGGCGTCGCGCTGCTCAATCCCGCGGGCACGATCATCTTTGCCTCGGAGCCGGCGATGGTGGGCTCCAATCTCGGCTTCCGGCGTTACTTCCGCGACGCGGTGCACGGCGACCTCAGCATCCCGGACATGCTGGTCAGCACCCGCGAGGAAGGCTCGACGCCGCTGATCGCCTACGCCACCCCCGTTCGCAGCGGCGGCACGGTGTCCGGAGTAGCGGTCGTCTATGCCCGCGCCACCGCGATGTGGGACATCGTGCGACAGGGCAACGGCAGGGCGGGAGCCGGCAGCTTCGCGGTGGTGCTCGACCAGCACGGCTTGATCCTCGCCCATGGCAGCGACGCCGCGGAAGTCTTCCACCCCGGCGGCCGGCTGACCGCTGCCGAGATCGACTTGATGGTCGAGGAGCACCGCTTCGGCGAGGGTACCCGCGCGCTGGTCGAGCAGGCCCAACCGCTGGAG
>VBLM01000577.1 GCA_005879095.1 Deltaproteobacteria bacterium | reverse complement strand
TCCGGCTGCCGATCGAGCCGCAGGTCCTCGTCGCGGAAGCACTTGACGATCTGGAAATACCGGTCGAACCCGGCCACCATGAAGAGCTGCTTGAACAGCTGCGGGCTCTCGGCCAGCGCGTAGAACTTGCCGGGATTCAGGCGGCTGGGCACGAGAAAGTTCCGCGCCCCGCCCGGCGTGTGCTTGACCATGTACGGAGTCTCCAGCTCGACGAATCCGAGCCGGTTGAGCGTACTGCGCGTGAGCGCGTTCATCTGGCTGCGCTTCATGAGCGTCTGCTGCAGCGGCGCGCGGCGCAGGTCGAGGTAGCGATAGTGCAGGCGCTTTTCCTCGGCGGTGTCGATCTTGTCCTCGACCAGGAACGGCGGCGTCTCGCTGCGGTTGAAGATGCTGAGCTGCGCCCCGTGGACCTCGATCTCCCCGGTCACCAGCCGCGGATTGACGTTCCCGCCCCGCGAGACCACTTTCCCGCGCACACCGATGCAGTACTCGTAACGGAGCTCCTGGGCGAGGTCGTGCAGTTCCTTGCCGGCCTCCAGCTCGAACACCACCTGGGTCAGGCCCATCCGGTCGCGCAGGTCGATGAAGACCGCCCCGCCGTGGTCGCGCCGGTTGTGCACCCAGCCGAACAGCACCACTTCCTTGCCGACGTCTTTCGCAGTCAGCTCGCCGCACGAATGCGTGCGCTTCAGATCGCGGATGAATTCAGCCACGGGGCGCACGCACTAACACGAAAAGAGCAGGCAGGCGAGCGGTCGAGTCCTGCCGTCTTGGCGCTCTGGTTGCAGATTCACCGGAGCATGAAACGGCTCTTTCTCTCCGGTCAGATGACGTGCGCGATGTTGCTCGGCGCCGGCCTGCTCCTCCGCGCCCAGGCGGCGCTGCGCACCGAGCCGGAGTCGGCAGCCGCCGTCGAGCCGCGCACCCGCCCGGCAGAGTTGATGGGCGAGCGGGCTCGGGCGGCTCCGCGCGTGGTGCGAGTCGAGACGACAGTGTCGCCACGGACTGTGCACAAGATTTCCCACACGAGGAAGGGCTTCGCGCACCGCGGCACCCGCCACCGTGTGAGGAAATGCGGCGTTGCGCTTGCAGGACGCTGGTTCCGGTGTGGGTAGGGTTGGGGGGCGGACCTTGAATTCGGACTCGGGCGCAAAGACGAAGGGCCGGTCGTACGATCCCATCTGCGGGGTCCCGGTCGAGGGCAGCGATCGCACGCCCTCCAGCGAGTACAAGAAGCGCCGGTACTTTTTCTGCTCGGACAAGTGCAAGCACGAGTTCGAGCGCGCGGCAGAGCGGATTCGGATGCAGGAGGCGGCGCGCGCGGGCGCGCTGTTCACGCACGGCAAGGTGAGGTGGGGGCTGGCGTAAGGGGGCGGCGTCGGGGGTCGGTCCGGCGGCCAGAGCCGGACCGTCCGATTTTCAAGCGACCAGTTGGATCGAGCGAGGCGCGCGGTCCGCCCGGTTGCGGCCTGCGCGTTTCGTGTTTTTCAGGCCTTCAGATCCTTCAGCTTCAGCTGCAGCCGCGCCGAGCCGTTCCATTCGTCGACGGCCAACTGAAACGCTGCGTCCAGCCGCGCCCCGATCGGCAGCGTCATCCCTCCGAGGCTGAACCCGATGGCATCGAATGCGGCCGCATCCGTTTCCGCCACGATGTTTCCGCTCCTCTCGCTGAGCCGCAGCTTGAGGTGTCCCGGTCCAACGCCCTTCTTGTCGGGAAGCAGCCTTACTTCGCTGGCGGTCAACTCCGAGCAGACGAAGACCGGCTCGGGATTCCCCGCTCCGAACGGCGCCAGCCTCCGGACTTGTTCGGCGAGTCGGAGGCCGATGTCGGCCGGTTGCAACTCGGCGTCGATCCGCAAGCGCGGGCTGAGAAGCGCCGGGTCGAGCTTCGCGCGCGCTTCAGTCTCGATCGCGTCGGCGAATTCGCCGATTCCCGAGGTCGGCAGCTGCATGCCCGCCGCGTGCTTGTGGCCGCCGAACCTGGTTAGAAATCGCCCGCAGCGCGCGAGCGCGTCATAGAGGTGGAACCCTTCGACGCTGCGTCCCGAGCCTTTCGCGGTGGTCCCGTCTTCAGCGAGCACCAGCGCCGGCCGATGGAACTTCTCGACCAGCCGCGAAGCGACGATTCCAACCACGCCGGCGTGCCACCCGGGCGAGGAGACCACGAGGCAGCGGCGCTGCTCAGGCGTGCCCAATTTCGCTGCCATTTCAATGGCTTCGCCCGCAATTCGGGCCTGCAGCTCCTGCCGCTCGGTGTTGGCCTTGTCGAGCTGGTCGGCCAGCGAGCGGGCCTCGCGCAGATCCTCCGTGAGCAGCAGCCGGACGCCGACCGAGGCGTCGTCGAGCCGCCCCGCCGCGTTGATGCGCGGGCCAAGCCTGAACCCCACGTCGCCTGCGCTGACCTCGCCCGCCAGCTGAGCCACCGATTTCAATGCCAGCACGCCGGCCCGAGCGCCGCGCGCCAGCTCGCGGAGGCCGAAGTGGACCAACACACGATTCGGCCCGGTGAGCGGCACCACGTCGGCGATGGTGCCGAGCGCGACCAGATCGAGCTGCTCGCGCAGGTTCGGCTCCGGTCTCGCGGCACTGAACCAGCCCTGCTCGCGCAGCCGCTTCCGCAGCGCGAGCAAGAGGTGAAACGCGACGCCGACCGCCGCAAGCTCGCGCCCGGGGAACGTGCAGCCCGGCTGGTGCGGATTCAAAATCGCGACCGCGCGCGGCAAGTCCTGCGAGGCCGTGTGGTGATCGATCACGACCACGTCGAGCCCGAGCCGCGCCGCCGCGTCGACTTCAGCGACCGCGGTCACACCGCAGTCGGCGCTGACCACCAGCCGCGTGCCGCGCGCCGCCAGTTTTTCCAGCGCCTGGACGTTGAGGCCGTACCCTTCGACGAGCCGCTGTGGCACGTAGAAGTCGACGCTGCCGCCGAGCCGCCGCAGGACCGAAACGAGCAGCGCCGTGCTGGTCACGCCGTCGACGTCGTAGTCCCCGTAAACACAGATCTTTTCACCCGTGGCCAAGGCCCGCTGCAGCCGCGCGACGGCGGCCTCGATGCCCTTGAGCCCGAATGGATCCGGCAATTGATCGAGCCGCGGCTCGAGAAACCGCTGCGCCGACAAAGTCTCCCGGTAACCGCGCGCCCACAGCACCCGTCCGACCGGCGCCGGCACGCCGACGGCAGCCGCGAGCCGTGCACCCTGCTCGATCGCCTCGCGGGTCGTCCCGTCACCGAGCTGCCACCGCATCCACGCCTGGTAGCACGCCCCGCTGACAAACAGGCGGCCTATCGCAGGTTGGGCTGACCCGGCCGGGCCTGTTTGCGGATCTTCTTCATGAAAGTCTGCGTGCACCGCCCGTGCGTGCTCTCGTGGTTCATGATCTCCACCAGCAGCCGCGCTTTCGCGTCCTCGGCGAGCACGGTGGACTCGGCGACTTCACGGGCAAGCTGCACGCCTTCCGGCGTGGTCGGTCCCCTGGGGCCCTTGGCGACCTCCGGAGTCGGCGGCGGCGCGTAGTGCGACGGCTTGGTCTTCGTCACGTCGCGAAATCGAGACGAGGTGTCGGCGCGCCGGCCCGAGCCGTGACATCCGGGACAGGTCGCCGTGCTTCGGCCGAGCGCATTGCCGATGCGCCCGTCGCCGCCGCACAGCCGGCAGACTTCACTTTCCACGATTCACCACGCGCCCACCTTTCACCACCAGCGAGACATTCTCCACCGCCGCTGGATTCTGCAGGACGTCGCCGGGGACTGCAATCACGTCCGCGAAATATCCCGGAGCGAGCTTGCCGATGCGGTCCTCCATCT
>VBLM01000578.1:3625-8550 GCA_005879095.1 Deltaproteobacteria bacterium | reverse complement strand
TCGAGGCCAATACCAAGGAGGACATGGGCGAGCACGCCGCGCTCATTCTCCTCTGGGGAGCGAATCTCGCCAGCCAACCGAACACCGGGCGCCATCTGACGGCCGCGAAGCGGCGCGGCGCGCACGTGGTCACCATCGACGTGCGGCGCACGGAGGCCTCGGCGCAGTCGGACGAGACGCTGCTGCTCCGGCCCGGGACCGATGCCGCCCTCGCGCTCGGCATGATGCACGTCATCGTCGCGGAGCGGCTCCATGACGCCGCGTTCGTCGCGCGGCATACCGTCGGTTTCGACGAGCTCGCCGCGCACCTCGCGAAGCACGACGTGGCCTGGGCCGCCGCGACGACCGGTCTCGATGCCGGGCGCATCGTCGCCCTCGCGCGCCGGTACGCGACGACCAGGCCGGCGATGATCGTCCTCGGCGGCAGCTCCATGTACAAAGGCGTGAACGGCTGGCAGGGAGCCCGCGCTGTCTCGTGTCTGCCCGCGCTGACCGGCAACCTCGGCATCGCGGGGGGCGGTCTCGGCCCGCGGCATGCGGCGAGATCGCACGGGCAAGGTCTCGCCCCAGATGTCGCGGATCACCGAGGCGCTCGAGGACGCGCGCGTGCGCGTGCTGCTCCTCTTCGGCACCGACATGGTCTCCTCCTTCGCCGACGCGGGCCGGGTCGGCAAAGCGCTCGGGCGGCTCGATCTCCTCGCGACCTACGATCTCTTCATGCACGATACGGCCCGACGCCACGCCGATCTGGTGCTGCCCGCCACGTCCTGGCTCGAGGACCTCGGCTGCAAGAGCACCAACACACATCTCTACCTGATGCCGAAAGTTTTCGAGCCGCCCGGCGAGGCGCGGCCGCCGGCGTGGGTCCTTCGCGAGCTTGCCCGCCGTCTCGAGGTGCACGATTTCTTTCCCTGGACCGACGAGGCCGGGCCGCTCGACGCGCTCCTCGATCATCCGGCCACCGGCCACGCCACGGCCGCCGCACTCGCTGCTGAGGGGGGGATCCGCGCGCTGCACGTCTCGCACGTCGCCTATCCCGATCTCGCATTCGATACGCCCTCGGGAAAGGTGGAGTTCGTCTCCGGGCGGGCGGCGGGCCTGGGGCTTCCCGCGCTGCCGGTGTTCGAGACCGCAAAGGCTCCGGAGTATCCGCTCGCGCTGCGCACCGGCCGCACGCTCACGCACTTCCACGCCTTCTACGATCACGGCCGCGCGCTGCCCACGCTGGCCGCGGCCGATCCCGAGCCGCGCCTCTGGATCTCGCCCGCCGACGCTGCTCGCCGCGCGATCGCGGACGGCGACGAGATCCGCGTCTTCAACGATCGCGGTGAAATGCGGGCCCGGGCGCTGGTCACCGATCGCGTCCCTCCCGGCACCGTCTGGATCCGCGACGGGTGGGCCGGGCTGAACACGCTCACCTCGGGCGCGCCGGTCCTGCCGGACGCAGCCGTCGACCTGTTCGATCTCTTCTCCGGCGGTCAGGCCGAGTTCGAGGCCGGCGTCGACGTCGCGCGCAGCCTTCCAGCATGACGAGCTTCCCCAGACCCATCAACGCAGCGAGATGGGCCCCGCTTCGGACGGCGGCACTTTGCCCCCTGGCTTCAGGGCCGTCGCCGGGTAGGACTGCGAGCCCGAGACACAGTGGCCGGAGGTCAAGTCGAGCCTCGAGTTGAGTGCGCTGCCGCTCAACGGCGGAAGGGTGGCGTCGACCAGATAGACACTGTCGTTGGGCGCCGCCGGCAGGAAACTCTGGACGATGGGGAGCTGCACGGGGAGCCCGTCGGCCGGCTCGGCGATTCCGTAGCCCGCCCCGAAGACGTACGGCGTGCCGGTACAGTCGCTGCTCTGGTAGAAGAAGCCGCCGCTGCGATATGGGCTGTAGGAGCCATCGGCATTGATCGGCCAGATGAGCCCGTCCTTCCACACCAGCAACGTGCGGTTGCTGTTGGTGTCAAAGTAAATCCCGAGCGCCGGGCCGATCGCGGCGCCGTGCGCGTCGACGACGATCGCGCCGACGAGTGTGCCTCCCGGAAGGCCTTGGGGTCCCTGGGGCCCGGCCGCGCCCGCCGGTCCCTGAGGCCCGGCCGCGCCCGCCGGTCCCTGTGGTCCGGTTGCGCCCGCCGGTCCCTGTACGCCGGTCCCGCCCTTGCAGGCGACAAGTGCGACGCACAAGCCGGCGACAGCTAGCTGCATGATCGCCACCGTCAAACCTAATTTGAGAAGCTGGCAAACATGTAGCTCGTCGCTGGGAAGGGAAAACAGAAGCGCCACACGGTTCTTGGGCTGCAGGGTTTACCTGGCTCTTGATCGGTGATCCTACCCAGCCGGATTGCCGGCTTCACCTGCTTGGCGTCCTGCCGGGCGAGGGTGACCCTTCCTCCGGGTCCCGAGCAATCACGTGAGGCCGTGATGAGGCATCGAAGCCGTTGTGCATCTGCAATTGCCGGGCTGATTCTTGCGGTTGGGAACCCGGCCACCATCACTTCTGCAAGCGCGCAAGGCGTTCCCTGCAACGGCAATGCGATCGTTTGCGAAAACTCAAAACCTGGCAACGCGCCAGCCGAATGGGACATCAGCGGCTCCGGCGACTCCACGATCCAGGGCTATTCCACCGATCTCAGCGTCAACCAGGGCGACACCGTTCATTTCAAGATCAATACCCTTGCCGCTGCCTATCAGATCGACATCTATCGGATGGGGTACTACGGAGGCGCCGGCGCGCGCAGGGTTGCGACGGTTTCGCCGTCCGTACTCCTGCCTCAAGCTCAACCTGCGTGCGTCACCGATCAGCCGACAGGATTGATCGACTGCGGCAATTGGGCGGAGTCCGCCTCCTGGACCGTTCCACCGGACGCCACCTCGGGAATCTACTTCGCCAAGCTGGTGCGATCGGATACCGGCGGCGCCAGCCACATCTTCTTCGTCGTCCGCGCCGATGCGGCGAATTCGGCCGTCCTGTTCAAGACCTCGGACACGACCTGGCAGGCCTACAACCAGTATGGCGGCAACGATCTCTATACGTCGTCGTCGCCGACGGGCCCCGGAAGGGCCTACAAAGTCAGCTACAACCGTCCCTTCCTGACGCGCGACGGCTCCGACAACGTGAGCTGGGTGTTCAACGCCGAGTACCCGATGGTGCGGTGGCTCGAGGCCAACGGTTACGACATGACCTATCTCACTTCCGTGGATGCCGACCGCTCCGGCTCGCTTCTGCTCGGGCATAGGCTGGTTCTCTCCGTAGGCCACGACGAATACTGGTCCGGAGATGAGCGGGCCAACTTCGAAGCAGCGCGCGCAGCGGGCGTACATCTCGGATTCTTCAGCGGAAACGAGGTCATGTGGAAAATCCGCTGGGAAAGCAGCATCGACGGAACCGCGACTCCCTGGCGCACGCTGGTCTGCTACAAGGAGACGATCGCCGGCCAGCCCATCGATCCGGCCGATCCGCCGATCTGGACGGGCAGCTGGCGGGATCCCCGCTTCAGCCCGCCTGCAGACGGAGGACGACCGGAAAACGGCCTGACGGGAACCATCTACTGGGTCAACGGGTGGCGCAGGGACTCAATCGTCGTTCCGGCCGCGTATGCGCCGCTGCGGATCTGGCGCAATACCGCCATCGCCGCGCTGGCGCCCGGCACCAGCTACACGTTCCCGGTCGGAACCCTGGGAATGGAATGGGACCAGGAGGTCGACAACGGCTTCCGACCTGCCGGCCTGATCGACCTGTCCCGGACGGTGGTGGATGTCTCCGATAGTGGCAGCTATCTGTTGGACTACGGCTATCACTTCGGGAATGGCGTCGCGACCCACAACCTGACGCTCTATCGGGCCCCGAGCGGCGCGATCGTCTTCGGCGCCGGCACGGTCCAGTGGTCCTGGGGCCTGGATACCACCCACGACAACGTTTCGACGAACGGCCCGCTGGCGTCCGACGTCAACATGCAGCAGGCCACCGTGAACCTGTTCGCCGACATGGGCGTTCAGCCCGGCAGCCTGCAAGCCGGGCTGGTGGCGGCGGCCGCCTCGACCGACGCGCTTCCGCCGGCCTCCGCGATCACCTCACCGGCGGCCGGCTCCACTGTCGCACCGGGCGGTTCAGTGACGATCACGGGCACCGCGAGCGACAGCGGCGGAGGAGTCGTGGCCGGCGTCGAGGTTTCCGTCGATGGCGGCGCCACCTGGCATCCCGCCTCGGGAACCAACGACTGGACGTGGAGCTGGACCCCGGGCTCGAGCGGACAGGTGACGCTGATGAGCCGGGCCACCGATGACAGCCTGAACACGGAGACCCCTTCGGCGGGCGTCGTGGTGACCGTCGGGATCGTCACGCTCTCGTCTCTCGCGTTGGACCCTTCGACCGTCGCCGGCGGGAAATCGTCCACCGGCACGGTGACGCTGAACGGCCTGGCTCCCGAAGGCGGCGCGCAAGTCGCGTTGTCGAGCGACGACCCTTCGTCGGCCCGCGTGCCTCCCGCCGTGACCGTCCCGGCCGGAGCGACAAGCGCGACGTTCACCGTGACCACGTCCCTGCTCATCTTGTCGCGCATCCCCACGATCACCGCCTCGTATACCGGTACGACCAGGACCGCGAAGCTCACCATCCTGTCCCCGGTGCCGGGGCTCTAGGTGCAAAACCGACCCTAGGGAGGCGTCAGGGGAGGCTAGGGCGCTCCGAAGATCGCCTCGCCGTGACAGGTGTTGCACGATCCCGCCATGAGCGGACTTTGCTGGCACACGGTCGCTCCGTTCGCGTCGATGCAGGCGGTCAACGGAAACCGAAGCGCCTCGCGGGTATAGAAGTTGCCCGCCTCATTGGTGCGCAACGCGACGGAGAAGCCGTTGGCATCGGTGAGGCGCACGCGCGCCCCCTCGAATCCCTGGCCGCCATCGGCTTGCCGGAAGACGGTGCCCGCCGCGATCCACGG
>VBLM01000578.1:507-3607 GCA_005879095.1 Deltaproteobacteria bacterium | reverse complement strand
GAGCAGAACAAGGCGCGTCACTTCTCCTCCCGCAGCAGCAGGTCCAGCTCGATGCGGCAGGCGTCATCGATCTTGATGAAGAAGAGTGAAGGCCGCTCGATGCGATGCGCCTCGAGTCTGACGTCGAACTGCCCGCGGACGCGGACCGTCCTATCCGGCTGCGGCGAGACCTGCACCGCCACGCGGTATCGCTTCTTCACGCCGTGCAGATCGATCTCACCGTCCATCTGCTGGTCGGTCTGGCGTTGCGCGATCCCTTTGAAGACGACGAACGGCCAGGTCCCCGCCTCCAGCGCCTCCATCATGTGCTCATCGCGGTTTCCGTCGCCCGACTTGAAGCTCGCCACCGGGACGCGAACTTCGGCGAGCACCGTGCCGTCCGGTCGTACCAGCACCTTGCCTTCGACGTCGGTGGAGACGCCGTCGACCGGATGGAGCTTGTGGACCACGAGATAGCGCAGCGTGCTCCCGGAAGGCACGACCACCCACGTGCCCGGGGCGAGGATGGCGGCGGCGACGAGGGCGGCAAGCATGTTCAAAAAACGATCACGCCGACGCTCGTGCTGATGGCGGCGAAGGTGAAATAGCCGATGGCGAGGTGGACCGCGGCGAGATCGGGCTGGTTCAGGTAGCCCTCGCGCCGCGCCGTCCAGATGCCGAGCACTGCCTCCGCGACCATGCCGGCCGCGGCGGCGCCGATGGTGAGCTTGTGCCACCAGATGCGGTCGAGGCCGGGACTCCTGGGGAGGGGCCTCGGCGCGAGCAAGGCGAGCAGCCCCGTCGCGCCGAATACGCCGAGCGTGCCGTAAGCCGTGATCTGGTGTGCGAGCTGATACCGGCCCGTCGACGGGCCCGATGCGAAGCGGTCCGAATAGTTCAGCTGCCCCACGATGGTATTGGCGAGAGCGACGGCGAAGAGTCCCATGCCCGCGCCCTGATGCAGCGTGAGCAGCGTGCGGCGGCGCCGGAGCGCACTTTGGTCGACCTTTAGCGGAGGCTTCGGCTCGCCGAGCAAATGGAAGTCGAGCGGGGGCTCTTCGGCGGGCGGCGGTTGCTGTTCCGCGCCCCGGGCCGCCGACGCCACCAGGATGAGGGCCATGGCTCGCAACATTGGGCCGGCGATTCCCGCTTGGAGGAGGACGTCTCTTATACATATCCTTGCGCAGTCGTACACTGGCGATCCTGAACAACGTTGGGAGGCGATCATCGCGCCGTGGATCATCTCGGTCGCCCGGCGCGTTGGCGCTGGCCGAGCGATTGCGCTTGGCCTCGTCGTGGCGGCGGCCGCCGCGGCGCCCTCGGTCTGGAAGACGAGGTTCGTACGGCATGCGCGCGCGTCATACTTTTCCGCGCGCGCGGATTCGGCGCTGGCGAGCAATGAGGACGATCGGGCGCGCGGCTTTTTGCGGTCCGCACTGCGGCTGCGGCCAGGGGACGCGGCGGCGCGCCGGCGGCTCGCTTCCATCGAGCTGAAGCACGGCGACTGGGAGATCGCGCTTCTCGATTTTCAAGAACTGCAGGAGTTCACGCCGGACGATCCGGAGCCGTTCGTGATGGCGGCGAAGGTGATGCTGGAAAAGGGCTGGCTGGAGGCGCCGGAGGCCGCCCTCGACCGCGCCATCGAGCTGGCGCCGAGGCGCGCCGACGCGCGGCGGCTGCGCGCGGAAATTCGCTTTCGGCTGGGACGATATTTCGCCGCGCAGCAGGACGCCCTCGCAGCACCCGATGCCGGTTCCTGGGTCCACCCGGCGAGGGCGGCTCCGCGGCAACAGCGTCTCGATGGCCGCGAGGGAAGCTTTCGCCGTGAGCACTGGGCGGGCAGGCTCGGTGACCTGCGCGACCAGCTCGAGACGGCGTCGCGCGAGAAGAGCTGGAACGAGGCGGAACACTTCGTCCAGGAGGCCGAGCGGCTCGCCCCCGGGACTGCGTTCGTTCCGTTCATGCAAGGGATCCTCGATCTCTCGCGCGGAAACGGCGAGGCCGCCGAGCAGGACTTCAGCGCGGCGCTCGCGGAAGCGCCGCGTTCCGCCACCATCGCCGGAGCGCTCGGGCGCGCCTGGGCGAAACAAGGCGGCGCCGCTTTTGCCGGAGACA
This sequence comes from Deltaproteobacteria bacterium, assembly GCA_005879095.1. GTDB lineage: Bacteria > Myxococcota > Myxococcia > Myxococcales > 40CM-4-68-19 > 40CM-4-68-19. Next base: position 1,513 of record VBLM01000578.1, on the reverse strand, counting down.
AGCTGATGCAGCTTGCCGAACGCGATCCGCAGTTCGCCGCGGCTCGCTACCTCGCGGCGCATGCCTTCGTCGAAGCGGGCGACCCTCTCAAGGCCGAAGGCGCGCTCCGGCGCGGCCTCCAGCTGCAGCCGAGCTCGCCTGTTCCCTACCGGCACCTCACCGACTACTATTTCGGGCTCGACCGGAAGCCGGAGGCTCTCGAGATCTGCCAGCAGGGCGTCGATCGCTTTCCCGGCGACGTCGCGCTGCGGATGATGAAGGCGCAGATCGAGTCGGGCATCGGCCGGCCCGAGGAGGCGATTCGAGTGTACCAGCAGCTCTCGGTGGAGCGGCCCGACCTCGACCTCGTCCAGTACCAGCTCGCCACCGCGCTCGCCGCCCGGCGCGACGACGATCCGCAGTTCCGCGAGATCGTGCACCGGCTCCAGGGGCCAGCTGGGCCCCGCGCGGGAGCGGCTCGAATCCGCGGTGCACGACTCGCCGGGCGATCCCGGACCGCACTACCACCTCGCGGTGCTCGACAACCGCGTGGGCGATCGCGAGCAGGCGCGGCGCGAGCTGAAGATTGCGCTCGAATCGACGCAACCGTTCGCCGAGCGGCTCGACGCCCTACGTCTGCTCCGCGAGACGTCTTCGGACCGCGCGGAAAGGGACCGATGAAGCGCGCCGCAGCCGCCGCCGTCCTGCTCGCCGCTCTCGCGGGAGCCGCCATCTTCCTGCGCACCCGGCGCGTCGAGCCTCGATTCGACATGGCGGCGAAGCTCGCCTCCATCGCGCAGGGCGAAGGCGCCTGGGACAACCAGTGGGACCACGCGAAGGAGAAGATCGCCGAGCTGGCGGCGGGTCTGGCGAAGGAGCGCGACCCGGTGAAGCGCTTCAACCTGCGGCGCGAGATCGCGCGCCACCAGCTCTTCGACGGCGCGAACACCGAAGCCAACGCCGAGCTGCAGCGCCTGCAGGACGAGTACCGGTCGACGATGCCGCGGCCGATCGCGGAATCGCTCGA
>VBLM01000578.1:0-485 GCA_005879095.1 Deltaproteobacteria bacterium | reverse complement strand
GAACTGCGCGATGCACCACAACGCCGAGTCGTGCCTGCTGCCGGTGCGCGGCAAGGGCGTGCACGAGATGCGGCGCGGTTCCACCGAGGCGGTCAAGCTATACGCCAAGCTGCTCGCCGATCCAGCAACCGATCCGGAAAACGTGCCCTCCTACCGGTGGCTCCTGAACCTCGGCTACATGACGTTGGGCGGTTATCCCGCCGAGGTCCCGAAGCGATGGCTGATCGCTCCCGAGACGTTCGACTCCGGCTCCGACATCGGCCGCTTCACCGAAATCGCCCAGGATCGAGGCCTCTCCGAATTCGGCGCGGCCGGCGGCCTCATCCTCGAGGACTTCGACAACGACGGCTCCCTCGATCTGCTGGTCTCGCACATGGGCGTCGCCGATCAGCTGGAGTACTTCCACAACGACGGCAACGGCAGCTTCACGCGGCGGACGAAGGAAGCGGGTCTCACCGGGATCGTCGGCGGCCTGGACATGTTCC
>VBLM01000097.1:3439-5486 GCA_005879095.1 Deltaproteobacteria bacterium | reverse complement strand
CGAGTTGCCGGAACCGTCGCTGGCGGGATGACAGGCCGAACCGCTCGCGCAATGGCAGATGTCATCGCAGAAGTCCGCACACCGGCCGGTGCCCTTGTCAGCCGCGCAGTATCCGCCGACATACGGCGTGTCGGGATTTCCGCGGAAAGCGCAGAAACCAGTGCCGCCGCCACCCACGGCGTTGCAGGTCGACGTCGGATACGCAGCGCCGCACTCATTGTCTTCCAAGCACTGCTCGCCTTGGTGCTTATGCCGGCACATCAACGTCGCGGCATCGCAAACACGCGGACCACTGGCGGTGGGTCCGCAGGATGGCGAGTCACAAATAGTGTTCGTGTCGCCATCGAGCGCAGTGCATTCACACTGCACGCACTTGTGATTGTTCGGGTCGAGGCTCGAGCCTAGGTGGCAGATCTTGCCATTCGAGTTGGTGTCGCCGTGCGCAAACGTGCCGTAGACCCCGCTGTATTGTGTAGTGCCGACGATCTTGTACTCGCAGTGCGTATTGTCCGTGCATTGCACGCACGCGCCGAGGGTCGGGCCGGTCACGCCGGCCATGGTGGTGCGGCGCGGATCGCAGTGCTCCTGGTCGGGACGGCGGTGTGTCCCATCCGGATTGAGGCAATCGCTCTCCGGACCACCCGACAAATGCGGACATCCGCATTGAGAGTCGAACTGGCACCCCGCCACGCACATGTACGTGTCGGCGTTGCAGGTCCTGGCGTCCTGCGCGTACATCGTTCCGCCGGACGAAATGCCGCAGTCTTCCCCGGTCGCGTTGTGGTCGGCGATGCACTGCACGCACGTCTTGGTGGCGAGATTGCACTCGGAGAGCCCGCCCGAGCAGAAGTCGTGGCTGGCGGCGGCCTGCGTCTTCCCCCAGCACTGCACGCAGTGGCCGGTGTCGTCGCACGCGCCCGCCGAGGCGCCGAAAGCATTCTGGCAATCGGTGTTGGTGTGGCACTGCACGCACTTGCCGGGAGTGGTGGTCGAAGTGTCGCAGGTCTCGTTCAGGCCCGCGTTGCAGTCGGCGGCGGGCAGTCGAAGTTGACGTTGCAGGCCGCGCAAGTACCGTTGTCGGTATTGCAAACCGGCTTGCCGGTCTTGCCCGCGCACTGCGAATCGAAGGCGCATTCGGTGCACGACTTGAGCGCCGAGTTGCAGAAGAAGCCGGTGTCGCAGTCTCCGTTGACGACGCACGGCTTGGCGCAGACGCCGCCGGAGTTGCACGGGTAGGCAGCGGGACAGGTGTGATCGGCGCAAGCCGCGCCCTGCGCAGGCACGCACTTCTCGTCCGCGCCGCAGGCTTCATCGGCTTGACAGCCACCGCAGGGCAGGACTTCGCAAGTCCCGTTGACGCAGCCTTCGCCCGCCTTGCAGTCGAAATTGTGCTGGCATTGGTTACCGTTGGGCGCTCCCTTCCCGCAGGCGACGATTGCCAGGCAGACGGCCAGCAGACATCCGGGCAGGCGCATACCCGGTCACCATAGCCGACCAAGCCGGGTCGACGCAGTCAGCCCCTTGCCCGACGGCTGCCCGGCGCGTACAAGCTGCGGCGATGCCTGCGGTCGAAAAGTCCATTCAACCCGTGAAGTTGGGCGCTCTCCAGCTGCCCAACCGATACTTCCTCGCGCCGCTGGCGGGGGTGTCGGATTGGCCGTTTCGGCTGCTCTGCCGGGAGATGGGGGCTGCGATCGCGCATACCGAGATGATCTCCAGCCACGGCCTCGTCCACGGCGGCGATCAGACGCTGACCTATCTGGAGCGGCCCGTCGAGGAGCGTCCATTCGCGATCCAGGTCTTCGGCCACGACGCCGACGTGCTCGCTGCCGGCGCGCGGGTCGCCGTCGAGAAGTATGGCCCGGTCGATGCGGTCGACATCAACATGGGCTGCCCTGTCCGCAAGGTCTGCTGCCACGGGGCGGGCGCGGCGATGCTCAAGGACCCTGTGGTCGTCGAGCGGACCGTGCGCAAGGTCGTCGACGCGGTCCAGCCGCTGCCGGTGACGGTCAAGTTGCGCGCCGGTTGGGACGAGGAGCACCGCAAC
>VBLM01000097.1:0-3383 GCA_005879095.1 Deltaproteobacteria bacterium | reverse complement strand
CGGCGGACAAAGGAAGCGGTCGGGATTTCCGTGTGGGGATCGGGCGACCTCTTCACCGCCGAGGCCGCGCTGCAGATGCTGCGCGAGACCGGCGCGGATGCGGCCCGGATCGCGCGTGGAGCCTGCGGATATCCCTGGATTTTTCGGGAACTGCTGGCGCTGGAGCGGGGCCAGACGCCGCCCGAGGTCACGCTGCGCGAGTGGCGCTCGATGATCCTGCGGCACGTGGAGATGGCCGTCGCCGACAAGCAGGGCCTGTACCGGCTGCAGCGGCCGGACGGCGCGCCGCAGCCGCGGCCTTCGCGCGGTCATCCACGGCACGAGCTGTCCGACGACGAGGCGGAGCGGGCCGCGATCCGCGAGCTGCGCAAGCACCTGCTCTGGTACACCCGCGGCCGCCGCGGCGGTCTCGCCTTCCGGCGGATCGCGTCCGAGCTGCACACTGCCGACGACGTCCACCGCGCGCTCGACCGCTTCTTCCCCGAAGACGGCTCGGTTCCGGCCGAAGTCCGGGATGAGCCGGTTTCCGCGCGCCAGCTGACCGCGGACGACGCTTGACGCGTCAGAACGCGACGCCGATGCCGACCTCGCCGACGAGGTCCCAGCCGCCGTCGATCAGCTGGAGTCGCGCCATCGCCGACACTGCAAGCCACTCCCGGTAGCCGATGACGCCGCCCACCAGCGACGCGACGAGCGGCGACGACCGCACCGGCGGTGGCGGCGGCGCGCAGGTGAACAGGCAAGATCGTGACGAACGTTCCTCCACCGAGCCGGAACCGATTCCGACGCCGGCAACGAGCCGCCCGGCCGAAGACGCGATCCCGGTCAGGATCTCGGCTTCGGCGAGCGCCGAACGCCGCGTCCGCGTGTCGAGAAAGCCGGTCGCCTGCTCTCCGTAGAGCGCGCGGCAGCATCGCCAGAACCGCCCACGTCCCCGGCACATACGGCAACCGGCGTGCCGCGGGAAGCTTCTGACATTCCCGCTGTTTTGGTGTTACCTTCCCCCGCTCGTCCGGAGGCAAGGGCACCCGTGAGCGCACAGCCAGCGAACGACATCCGGCTCCTCAACGACCGAATCCAGCAGGAATCCGCCTTTCTCGACGCGCTCTTTGCGCAGGCCGGGCAGGTCATCGTCGGGCAGAAGCAGATGATCGAGCGGCTGATGATTGGGCTCATCACCGGCGGGCACGTGCTGCTGGAAGGCGTGCCGGGGCTGGCGAAGACGCTGACGGTCAAGACGCTCGGCGACTGCCTGCAGCTGTCGTTCAAGCGCATCCAGTTCACGCCCGATCTATTGCCGGCGGACCTCGTCGGGACGCAGATCTACCAGCCGCAGACGCAGAGCTTCACGGTCAAGAAGGGGCCGTTATTCGCGAATCTGATTCTGGCGGACGAGATCAACCGCGCGCCCGCGAAGGTGCAGAGCGCGCTGCTCGAGAGCATGCAGGAGAAGCAGGTCACCATCGGCGACCAGACGTTTCCGCTGCCGGCGCCGTTTCTGGTGATGGCGACGGAGAATCCGATCGAGCAGGAGGGCACGTACCCGCTGCCGGAGGCGCAGGTCGATCGGTTCATGCTGAAAGTGAGGGTCCAGCAGCCGATCAAGTTGAACGCGGTGGTGACGCCGGAACAGCTCTTGAAAGCGCAGAAGGTGGTCAGCGACATCTATATCGATCCCAAAGTGAAGGATTATATAGTTAGTATAGTATTCGCCACTCGCGACGCTGCCGGTTCCGGTTTGAAGGATCTGACGGGCTACATCGATTACGGCGCCTCGCCGCGCGCCACCATCTATCTGAACCTGGCCGCGCGCGCGCACGCGTTCCTGCGGCATCGCGGGTTCGTCACGCCCGAGGACGTGAAGGCGATCGCGTACGACGTGCTGCGTCACCGCGTCTCGCTGACCTACGAGGCCGAGGCGGAAAATCTCACGTCGGAAAAGATCATCCAGAGGATTCTCGAGAAGATCGAAGTGCCGTAATGGCCGCGCCCGCCGACCTCATCCGGAAGATCCGCCGCATCGAGATCACCACCAGGCGCGCCGTGCAGGACACGCTCGCGGGCGGGTACCACTCGGTGTTCAAGGGCCGGGGAATGGCTTTTTCCGAGGTGCGGCCGTACCAGCCCGGCGACGAGATCCGGTCGATCGACTGGAACGTGACGGCGCGGATGGGCGAGCCGTTCGTCAAGGTCTTCACCGAGGAGCGCGAGCTGACGGCGTTGATCGCCGTCGACCGCTCGGCCTCGCAGGACGCGGGGTTCGCGCCGCAGGCGAAGGCGGAGGTTTCGGCCGAGATCGCCGCGCTGCTGGTCTTTTCCGCGCTGGAGAATGGCGACCGCGCCGGGCTCCTCCTGTTTACCGACAAGATCGAGCGCTACGTCCCGCCGCGGCGCGGGATGAAACACGGGCTGCGGCTGATCACCGAGACGCTTGCGTTCCAGCCGCGCGGGCGGGGGACCGACATCGCCGGCGCGCTCGAACACCTCACGACGGCGCAGCGGCGCAAGGCGGTCGTGTTCGTGGTCAGCGATTTCCTCGCCGACGGGTACGAGAATCCGCTCGCGGTCCTCTCTCGGCGGCACGACGTGGTGCCGGTGGTGGTGAGCGATCCGGTCGAGGAAAAGCTGCCGGAAGTGCGCGGCCTGTGGCCGGTGACGGACGCGGAGACGGGTGAGACCGTGCTGCTCGATTTCTCCGACGCACACACGCGCACCGCGTATTCGCTCTACGCGCGGGAGCGGGCCGAGAAGCGCGACAAGATCTTTCGCAAGCTCTCTCTCGACGCCGTGCGGGTGCGGCCGGGGGACGATTACGTCGCGCCGCTCGCGGCGCTGTTCCGGGTGAGGGCCCGGAGGCGGGGCGCATGATCGCGATCTTGCTCGCGATTTTGGCCGCTGCTGAGGCGGGCGCGCTGCCGGAAGCGACGCCGCTCGGGCTCGACGTGCAGGTCGCGCCGGAGCAGGTCTCGCTCGGCGAGCACGTGCTGGTGCGGATCGCGGTCGACCACGAGTCGCGCGACGTCTATTCGCTGACCGGATTCGACCCTTCGCCGCTGGCGGTCCCGCAGGGTACGCCCCCGATGAAGGTGCACCGCGAGGAGCTTCCGGAAGGCCACGCTCGGACCGTGTTCGAGCTCACGCTGGCCGACTACGGCACAGTCGAGCCGCGCGTTCCCGACCTGACCCTGCACGTCACCGGCGCGGAAGGCGACCGCGTGCTCAACATCCGCGGGCGGCCGTTGAAATTCCGGAGCCTGGTTCAAGAAGAAGGCGGCAAGCCCGCCGATCAGGCGCACCACGGGCCCAAGCCGCCGGTGCCCGTGATGGTGCGGTCGTACCTGTGGGTGTGGCTGCTCCTGGGTGTGCTGGCGGTGGCAGCCGCC
>VBLM01000576.1 GCA_005879095.1 Deltaproteobacteria bacterium | reverse complement strand
TTCTCCGGTAGGACAGGGGCCTACCCAGTCCACCCCTGAACTGTCGAACATTCATCACGGATCCACGTGGCGCAGCGCTTGCTCTACGGCCATTCGCAATGGGTCGGCTCTTGTTCGCGATCGTTTTTTTCTGTCTCGGCTGCGGGGCGAAACCGCCACACACGCCAACCGAGCCTCCGATCACGACCGTTTCGCCGGCCGATGCAGGGCCGGACGCGTCGGTGCCTGACGACTCGTCGACGAAGGGGCCGGACGGCGGCGTTCCCGACGCGGGTCCGGATATCCTCCCGCTGCGCCGGTCGCCCATCCTCGATGAGAACCAGCGGCCCGGAAGCCACGGTTGGCAGCTGAGCCAAGGCTCGTCGCAGCTGGCCGCCTTCGCCGACCGCACCAGCGCTCTGCCCGGCGAGCAGGTGGTGATCCACGCCGGTGCCGCGAATCCGACTACCGCCAGCTGGCAGTTGTGGCGGATCGGCTATTACGGCGGCGCCGGCGGCCGCAAGGTGCTCGAGGGGGCGTCCGCGCCGATCCCGTCCTGGCCGCCGACGACGATGGACCCGGCGACGGGCGCGGTCAGCGCGCTCTGGCCGACGGCCTTCACCGTCACCGTCCCGGCCGACGCGGTGACGGGCGCGTATCTGGTGAAGATCACGTCGCCGCTGGGCCAGACGTACGCGACCTTCGTCGTCCGCGAGCCGGCCCGCGGCGGCACCATCCTCTATCCGCTCTCGACCAACACCTACCAGGCCTACAACGCCTGGGGCGGCACCAGCCTCTACGACAACTTTCGCAGCGACTGGTCGAAGTGGCACGCCTTCGCGGTCTCGTTCGATCGGCCGTACCTGCAGGACAACGGCGTCGGCGAGCTCTTTTCCAAGGACCGCGACTTCATCTATTTCGCCGAGGCGCAGGGGTACGACATCGCCTACGCGACCGACACCGATCTCGATCGCGATCCGGCGCTGGTGCACGGGCGGAGGATGGTCCTGCTCCAGGGCCACAGCGAGTACTGGACCGAAGCCATGCGCAACGCCGTCGAGGACGCGGTCGCGCGCGGATCGAACCTGGCGGTCCTGGCTGCCAACAACAGCTACTGGCAGGTGCGCTTCACCGACGCCTCGCGGCGCACGCTGATCGGCTACAAGGATTTCGCAGACACGCTCGATCCAGCGCGCAATTCCGACCCGGCGCATCTGACGACCTTGTGGCGGAAGGCGCCGCTCAACCGGCCGGAGAACGGCGTCTTCGGCACGATGTACGGCAGCTGGCTGTGGACCGACGCGCCGGCGACGGTGACCGATCCGTCGTCGTGGCTGTGGGCCGGCGCTGACGTTTCCAAGGGCACGTTGATCCCGGGCGCGTATGGAGACGAGTCGGACCACCGCTACGTCAATGGCGACGAGCCGGCCGGCGTCTCGGTGATCGCCGACGCGATGGTCGAGGACCACAGCGCCTTGATCAACTCCGCCGAGAGCACGACATACACGACTGCGGGCGGCGCGATGGTGTTCGCCTCCGGCAGCATCACCTGGGCGCACGCGCTGGCCGGTGTGGGAAGGTGGGACGCGCGCGTACAGCAACTGGTGGCCAACCTCTTCTCGCGGTTTGCCGGCGACGGGACCTTGGGCCCGGCCGCGCTCAAGCCGATGGCGCTTCCGGAGGACGCGCCGCGGCCGCAATACCGGCCGGGAGTGCGGGTGTCGACGGTGACTCGCGCGCTGGAGCGGCCGGTGGCGGTGGCGGCAGCGGGCGCGGATGCGATCGTGGTCGACGGCGACCGGATCGTCCGCGTCAGCAGCGCGGGCGTGGTGACTCCCGTCGCGGGAGGGTCTGCCGGGCTCGCCGATGGACCGGCCTCGCAGGCGCAGTTCCGCGGACCGCGCGGTGTCGCGGTCGCCGCCGACGGCACCATCTACGTGTCGGACACCGGCAACAACCGCATCCGCGCCATCGCCGGCGGCAACGTCTGGACGGTGGCGGGATCGCGGCTCGGCTTCGCTGATGGACCCGGCGCGCAGGCCCTCTTCTCGCAACCGATGGGGATCGCGCTCACCCCCACCGGCAGCCTGCTGATCGCCGACTCATGGAACCAGCGGCTGCGCGAGATGACGGCAGCCGGTGCCGTATCCACCTGGGCCGGCTGCGGCCTCGAGGGGGTGACCGACGGCGCCGGTTCGGCGGCCCACGTCAATTTCCCCATTTCGGTCGCGGTCCTGCCCGGCGGCGACGCGGTCATCGCCTCCTCCGCGACCGGCGTCCTGCGGCGCGTGGCGGGAGGCGGAACGCACAACGTCACCACGCTCGCCGGCGCGGTGGGTTTGTCGGGATGGGGCGATGGGCCGGCTGGCTCGGCCCAGGTCTCGGAGACGCTTGCGGTCGCCGCGCTGCCCGACGGGCAGGTGGTCTTCCTCGACGGCGCGAGCGCGCGCGTGCGGGCGCTGCGCAACGGAGTGGTCGACACGCTCGCCGGTGGCGGACGCGGCGGTACGATCGACGGCGCCGGCGACGAGGCAGGCTTCAGCTGGCCGCGGGCCATCGCCGTGGCGCCGGACAGGAGCATGCTCGTCGCCGATCCGCGCGAGCACGCCTTGCGGCGCGTCACGCTCGGACCGTGAAAACGGCCTTACCGATCGCCGCCGCTACCCTCGCGGATGATCACGCGGCGGACGGGCCGCACGTCGGTGGTGACCAGCGGAGAGCCGTTCGCGCCGGTGTTGCTGACCAACGCCACGCGCGCCCCGTGCAGCTCCGACGGTGAGACGATGATCAGGTCGCCCGTGGCGCGGTCGCGCGCGACCCGGACGTAGTCACCGCTGACGGTGTAGGCGTCGAATTCCTCAGGGTGGACGCGGTCGCTCGCGACGTAATAGCGACTGGGGGCCGACTCCGTGTAGCAGGCCGTGCCGAAGAGCGCGACAGCGGCCGCCAGCATTGCAATTCGCATGGTGAGCCTCGCAGCGCCGGCTGAATCAGGGGCCGGCTGGGAAAACGATGGGCACCACTGCCGCGGGGTGCATCAGGCGTTCGTCCGGGCGGTCGATCGTCTCTGCCACAAGACAATCGGCCTCGGAAACTGCTGCGCTCGCCTGCCGCAAGTGCTTACAACTGCGTCGCCGCGGCCGCGCAATCCCGCCGGCCGCGTCGGAGGAGAGACGGGATGGCTGTGAACAATGAGACGCGGCGGCCGGTCAAGCCGCCCGCCAGGCAGGCCGAGAAGGAATTGCCGCGCGGTGCCGATCCTGCCGGGACGGGCGCAAAGCAGATCGACCGGGACTCGATCGCCCGCAGGGCCTATGAGCGGTACGAGAAACGCGGAAAGACGCCCGGTCACGAGGAGGAGGACTGGTTGGACGCCGAGCGCGAGTTGAAAGGCGGCGGCGGCCACGCGGGCGGCCACCAGGGTTAACTGACGGTCACGTTGAAGAGCCGGCCCACGGCCCAGGTCGCGCCGGCCGCGATCGCCAGCACGAAGAGTTGCCGCGCGGCGCTCCAGGCGAGGTTGCGGCCGCCGAGGAAGCCGAGCGCGCCGCCCACGGCGAGCGCGGCGATGCTGCCGAGCAGGATCGAAGCCACCGCGGCGCGCGTGCCCGACCAGAGGAACCAGGGCAGGAGCGGCACCAGCGCGCCCGCGGCGAAGGTGCAGAGCGAGCTGATGGCTGCCTTCCACGGCGAGCCCAGCTCGTTGGGATCGAGTCCCAGCGAGCGCGCATAGACCGCCAGCGCGCGATCGGGCACCAGCGCGATCTGGTGGCTGGCGTTGTGCGCCGTCGCCTGCATGACGCCGCCGCGCTGGATGAAGTCCTCGAGGTCCTGCCGTGCCCGCTCGGGTTGCAGCTCGAGGTGGCGGCGATATTCCGCGAGTAGCCGCTGGAGCAACTCGACCTGCGCGGCCATCGACACGTACTCGCCGACTGCCATCGAGACCGCGCCGGCGACCAGCGACGCGAGACCGGCCAGCTGCACGAGGTGTCCGGCCACCTGCGCGCCGGCGACGCCGAGGATCAGCGAGACGTTGGTGACGAGGCCGTCGCTGATGCCGAGGACCGCGGCGCGCGCTGCGCCACTCT